>JBJTUB010000242.1:0-8004 GCA_046080465.1 Vampirovibrionales bacterium
AACAACGATGATGTTATTCGTGTGGATACTCGTGATAACAAGTATTTGGATCGTGTCACAAACTAGTTTAAGTTGAACAACACTGTGTAAAGAGTTGATACCGTATGGCGACTGTTGCTTTTGTTATTGCCCCCGAGCAGTTTCATGATACTGAATTGAATACCCCTCGCACCTTGCTGCAAGAAGCAGGCCACACCGTAAGCGTGTTTAGTACGCAAACAGGCGTGGCTGTGGGTATGTATGGTTATGAGGAATCCGTGACTCAGACCCTTGAATCGCTGGAGGTTGTGGCGTTTGATGCCTTGGTTGTTGTGGGGGGCTACGGTGCCGTGCAACACCTGTGGGCGTGTGAACCTCTGCATACGTTGGTGCAACAAGCGGTGCAGGCTCAACGAGTGACGGCCGCCATTTGTGTGTCTCCTATGGTGTTGGCAAATGCGGGCATTTTAGCTGGCAAGCAAGCAACCATCTGGGAACCTGGCATGCCCGAAAACCGCTCAACCCTAGAAGCTTTGGGTGCGGCATTTACGGGTGAGGCAGTCACCGTGGATGGCCTCATCATTACGGCCAATAGCCCCGATTCAGCCACGGCCTTTGGCCACGCCTTAGTACAGGCACTGGCTTAACTCTCTTTATTATTTATTCTCTCTTTTTAAAGACGTTTTTAGGAACACTTTTTATGATGGCCACTGCAAACGCCGAAGCTCTCTTACCTGCCACAACCACCACCATGACGATGGCTCAAGCCCTAAATACGGCGATGATGCAGGCCATGGAAGCCGATAGCCGTGTGGTGATGCTGGGTGAAGATATTGGCAAGACTGGGGGAGTGTTTCGTATTACCGATGGCTTGCAACAACGCTTTGGTGCCGAACGAGTGATGGATTCACCGTTGAGTGAAAGTGCCATTGTGGGGGCGGCCTATGGCATGGCCGTTGGGGGCTTGAATCCTGTGGTCGAGATTCAGTTTGCCGATTACATGTTCCCAGCCTTTGATCAGATTGTCTCTGAGGTAGCCAAGCTACGCTATCGTTCGGGGGGCGATTGTGCCTGCCCCATGGTGATTCGTTCGCCTTATGGTGGGGGCATCAAAGGGGGGCATTATCATTCGCAAAGTCCCGAGGCCTACTACTGCCACACCCCTGGCTTAAAAGTCGTGATTCCCTCTACCCCCAGTGAGGCCGCAGGATTGTTATTAGGAGCCATCCACGATCCTGATCCCGTCATTTTCTTAGAGCCTAAACGTTTGTATCGTTCCGAAAAAGAGGCGGTCACGACTCCGATTCAACCCATCGCCTTGGGCAAGGCTCGCCATGTGCGTGAAGGCAGCGATATTAGCTTGTTTTGCTATGGTTCGATGGTGTCTATTTGCGAAGCCGCCGCTGCCAAGCTTGCTGATGAAGATGGGGCTAGCGTGGATGTGGTTGATTTGCGAACCTTGGCTCCTATTGATGTAGAGAGTATTTTGGCTTCTGTACGTAAAACAGGCCGAGCCGTTATTGTGTACGAAGCCCCAAAAACCTGTGGCTATGGTTCAGAGATTGCGGCGTTAATAGCCGAATACGCCGTAGATAGTTTGAAAGCCCCGATTGCCCGAGTGGCGGGGTTAGACACCCCCTACCCTTACACGCTGGAATCGTTGTATTTACCGCACCCTGCCAGAGTGTTACGTATTTTGCGTGATACCTTGAATTATCGCTAATAAAGTATGCGTAAAAAGGTAAGTATTGTTTGTTAAAAGGATAGAACCCACCCCATGATGTCCGCTATTTCTAGCCCTAGCTCTGTGTTTGAATTTAAACTACCCGATATTGGTGAAGGGATTCACGAGGGGGAGTTGTTGGCATGGCTGGTAGCCGTGGGCGATGTGGTGAGCGAAGATACTCCCTTGGCCGAGTTTATGACGGATAAAGTTACCGTTGAATTGCCTTCCCCTGTGGCAGGACGCATCAAAGCGCTGCACGGCACTGTGGGCGATACCCTGCATGTGGGTAGCTTAATTGTTGAAATTGAAACAGCTATGAACGCCCCCATTGAAGCGAGTACGCCTGTTTCCTCTGTTAAGCCAGCGGTGGCTGTTGTGGAGTCGTCTCCTGCTTCAACGTCTTCACCATCTTCACCTGTTTCTAGTGTCTCCACTAACGCGACTACCTTAGGTAACGTGTTGGCGGCTCCAGCCACTCGGGCGATGGCTCGTCAGTGTGGCCTTGCCCTAGAGCAGGTGCAGGGTACGGGCAAAAACGGACGCATCACCCCGAACGATGTTCTGTTGGCGAATCAGGCGAAGGCAAGCTCTCCTGTGGCTCCCTCTGCTTTCGCTCCTATACCTGCTTCTACACCGAACGCCGTGGCCTTTGGGCAAGATGTGGTGTTGCCCTACAGTGGTATTCGTAAAACCATTGGTCAACGCTTAGGCGATGTAAAACGCACTGTGCCAGAGTTCGCCTTTGTAGAGGCGTTTAACGTGACAGCCCTCGAAGCCTTGCGTCACGATCTCAACCGTACTCTTGCCAGCGAGGGTAAAAAGCTCACCTTGCTTCCCTTTATTTTAAAAGCGGTGGCGCTGGCCTTAAAGCAAGTACCCGCCTTAAACGCCAGCCTGAATGAAACGGCTGGTACGTATACGCAGTTTTCAGATGTTCATGTATCGCTTGCTGTGGATGCCCCACAAGGCTTGGTGGTACCTGTGTTAAGGCAGGTGTTAGGGCAGAACGTGTTGAGCTTGTCGGATGCGGTGGCTCAGGTGAGTCAAAAAGCGAGAGAGGGTAAACTAGCCCCCAGCGATCAACAGGGCGGAACCTTCACCGTGTCCTCTATCGGAGCCATTGGCGGATTGTTTGGTGTTCCTATTTTAAATGCCCCGCAAGCAGGTATTTTAGCCGTCGGTAAGGCCAGCAAGCAACCTGTGGTTGGGCCGAATGATACGATAGAGGTAGGCTATGTGTTGCACGCTTGCCTGACGGCCGATCATCGTATTGTGGATGGAGCCGATGCCGCTCGGTTTATGAATCGTGTAAAGCACCTGTTAGAAAACCCTAGTTATTTACTGGCTTGTTAATGTAACGTAGGGGGCGGTGTTGCCCTCTTCTATTGCAACAAGAGGGGTTCTTTAAAAAATAACTTGCCGTTTTTTATTTTCGATTTATACTGAAAATAATAAAGGTTTTTATAAATCGGTTTATCCCATGAGTCTTAAAACCTGATGCCTTGAACCATATAAAGGTGCTAAGCTTTTTTGCTAATTGTTCAGACCATTTCACCTATATTATAGTGCTGTATCAAGGTTTGTTTCTAACTGGTATCTTTTAAACGTTAATTTGTTTTATTTAAACGGCATTGATATATTTGTCACTTTTTCGTTTTTTTGTTTTTACTCTTTAGTCCTCGACGCTCTATTTTAAGCTATAGAAAGTTCTACAAGAGGTTCGAGCGAATGAGAGTGCAAAGAAAAACGAACGGATTCGAGAGCGTGTAGACTGTCTGCATCACCGAAAAACGGATGATGTTGATACAGAAAGTTCGCCGATACACCTTTTTCAAAGGTTTCTATAGAGGCCTCTCGCCCCGTTTGTCAAAGCCTGTAGGCAGGCCAGCATCAATGAACAAACACGGCGTAGCAACAAAGTATAACGTGGCAATAACCTATAAATAGTGCATTAAAAAATCAAACAGAGAACCATCCACACCTATTTTTTTATAACGACTTCGCATTTAAGTATCTGCGATTATTGTACGAGATTTTTTAACATATGATGTCCTCGCCCCCTATCGTTAGCTCTCCAACGATTGTTTCCGTCTCCTCTGTACCCACCACGCCAGAGGCTCCCATGGAGAACCCACCCAGCCAGCCCAAAAAGCGGGGACGTCCGCCTAAAAAAAATACCGAGTCGACAACCCCACCAGAACCTCCTCAATCAGAGGCAACATCCGCAAGCGAAGCTCCTAAAAAACGAGGTCGCCCCCCAGGGAAAAAAACGACGACGATTGAGCCTGAGGCTGCTTCTATGGCCAAGTCCCCTAAAACGGAGGCCCCCCCTGTTGTTGCTGCCGTGCAGAGCCGTCCCTCTGTGTCAGAATCTTCCATCTCTTCCACCTCTACCACCTCTTCTAGTGCTGTTCGTACAGGACGAGCGGAAGCGACAGAGCCGAAAGAAAAACTAAGTGCTTCGGCCGCCCGTCGTCGTCGCCGTGCCAAGGCCAAGCAACTTCAGCAAGAAGCCCTCGCTCGTGAAGAAGCAACGTCAACCACGGCCCCTCCTCTGTTGCGTTCGTCGGCTTTATCTCCTAAAGCCACTGTTAAACACACTGGTAAACCCTCTGGCCAAACGGCGTCTTCTTCAAGAGGGCTAGCACCTAAAAAAACAACACCCGCCAAGAGAACAACCTCTCCCCCTAACGATCCAGCCACCGCTAGACCCTATTCCAAAACGACTCCTGCAACGGCACGTCCTAATACACTCCATGGCAAAACACCCCCACCCAAGCCCTTACTCAAACCCACCACTAAATTAAACACGCACAAAAACAGCAAGGCCGATGCCCCCCCGAAATCGGTGATTGTACCCATCGACCAAATCCCGCTGGATCGTGTAGGCACAGGCCAAACCATTGAACATCTTACGTTTAAACTCATTAAAACGCTTTCAGCCCCAGGCCCATGGCGACGAGGCTATGCCTATTATCGCGAAAATCAGGTAACACGCATGAACCTAACCCCCACTGGGGTGGAAGCTCGGGTGCGAGGCTCGTATCAGGAAGCCTACACCACCAGCCTGATTTTTGAGGCCGACAAGGTGATTCCTCAGTGCAACTGCCCTATTGAAGATCCGTGGTGTAAACACGCCGTGGCCGTGGCTTTAACCGCTGTTGAACAACAGTTGTGGGAATCGTTTTGGGGCTTGGAAGAAGGCGACCCCGAGCTAGAGCCTCCTGCCGTGATGAACGGACGACACCAGTTTCAACTACGTTTGTTTGATGAACAAAGCAGTGGTAAGTTTATACTGATACGTATTATTGAAACCCACCGTGACAGCTGGATGAGAGATTTAAACCGTGGTCTGAACGCCACTATTAATGAACGTAACCCCGATGGCACCTTGTGTGAGTTATCGCCCGCTCTTAAGGCGGAATTGAGCGTGTTGCAATTCTTGATTCAAGAGGCCAAGCTTTCGCAAGTGAATGATCGCTTTGGGTGGTTGCGTCTCCCCTTGCATCACTTGCCCAAGCTGATTAAACGCCTGCAACAGGTAGAAAATGTGAGCAATGAACATGGCCACCGCCTGCTGTTGCCCAAAGAACCTCTCCGCCTTTGTTTGCAAGTGCATCCGCAATCTTCTGGCAATGTGCAAACAAGCCTGCATTGGCAGTGGATGGCAGCGGATGGCACGGTGCGAGACGATTGGCCACTCGATGAAGTGAAGCTCTTTCGTCATGATTTGCCCTTGGCGTATCGAGATCAGCGGTTGTTTACAACACATATTAGTATACAGCAATTGCCCCCTTATTTGCCCAAGCAAACCTTTGGCGAGGTGCTTTCAAACCAAGCGGGACGCTTCTTGTTTGAATCGTTGCCGAAACTGCGTCAGCTAATGTCAGTCGATGAAGAACAGCTTAGTAAACAGTTGCAACAACTTAAAAAGAAACCCAACCCTACGCTTTCCGTGCAAATGATTGACCCCGCTGGGATGCGGTTGAGTATGCAGCTTAGCTTTAATTACGATAAGCAAAAAGTGCCGTTCCAACGTGGCAAGCAAGAAGCAGCCTATGTTACCATCGTGAATAAAAAGAAAGAACGAGTCTACTGGCTACAGCGTGATAGCGAGTACGAACTAGACTGTGCCAAACGCTTGGTGAATGAAGGTGTCAACCTACAACAAAACAATAACTTTACCGTGTGGGGCGAAGAGGCCTTGGAAATCTACAACGCCCTACTGCCCACACTGGAAAAAGAAGGCTGGAATGTGGTTCGGCAAAACCCCACCGATTTTGAGTTTATGCAACTCTCGCCCAAGCCCTTACGCATGATTGCTCGCCTAGAGTTTGAGGAATCCGTGAGCCATTTTATTTTAGATGTCAGCGGACAGGTGGAAAATCGCATGATTCCGCTACAGGAACTGCAAGGCCACATGGAAGCAGGCAAAAAGTATTTCCATATGGCTCGGTTGGGCTTTTTAGAGGTACCCATGCACACCTTGCTAGGCTTAAGCCGAACCATTCAAGCCTTGGATCCTGAAGAGATTGCCCCCAACCGCTTTAGAATTCCCACCTATCGTTCGGGCTTGATTGGCGAACTGCAAGATTTAGGGATGCACCTAGATATGAGCCGTAAGTTCCGCAAGTTTTGGGAGATTTTAACGGCAGGCAAACCGATGGAAGAACTCAGCGTGCCAGAGAAGGTACAGGCTCAGCTACGCCCCTACCAAGAGCGGGGCTTCCAGTGGTTGTGGTTCCTCTATTCCTACGGGCTAAACGGTATTTTGGCCGACGATATGGGCTTGGGTAAAACCTTACAAGCCTTGGTTGCCATTCAAACCGCCACAGATCGTCATGGTCGCTTCCCCAGTTTGATTGTTTGCCCCACCACCTTGGTTACCAACTGGAAAAACGAGATTGAACGTTTCTGCCCCAGCCTAACCACGTTGGATTTAACAGGCAACGAGCGGTTTGAACGCTACCACAGCATTCGTCAGGCCGATATTGTGATTACCAGTTACGCTATTTTACGGCGTGATATTAACGCTTTGCAAAATTATCCCTTCCGTTTTGTTATTTTAGATGAAAGCCAAAACATTAAAAACGCCGAAAGTCAAACCGCCGTGGCTGCCAAGCAATTGCAAAGCCAGCATCGTATTTGTCTTTCAGGCACGCCGATTGAAAACCGTTTGGCAGAGCTATGGTCGTTGTTTGATTTTCTGATGCCAGGCTTTTTAGAAGATGCCAGCGATTTTAGACGGCGGTATATTCTGCCCATCGAAGAGCGGGGCAACCGCGAGGCCGAACGCCGACTCAAAAAGCAGGTCTTTCCCTTTATTTTACGACGAATGAAGCGAGATGTATTGCAAGATTTACCGCCAAAAACCGAGCAGGTTATTTACTGCGATATGAGCGACAATCAACGCCAGCTTTATTTAGATATTTTGGAAAAAGAGCGAGAAGCCCTTCTTGAAGAAGCCCGTTTGAGCGGTGGTAAAATTAATCAACAGCACGTTTTTTCGGCTTTAACCAAGTTGCGTCAGTTGTGCAATCACCCAACCTTGTTGTCCCCCGATCTTTCAGGTGGGTTGTTTGAATCGGGTAAATTTGATGCCTTGCAAGAGCTGATTTTGAATGCCATTGAAAACGGCCACCGCATTTTGTTGTTTAGTCAATTTGTCGAGATGCTTAAGCTGATTGCCAACTGGTTAAAAACCAAGAAGGTGCCGTACGAGATTTTGACAGGGCAAACCAAAAACCGTCAAGAAGCCGTGGATAACTTCAACAACAACGAGGCGATACCTATCTTTTTAATTAGCCTGAAGGCGGGCGGTACGGGGCTAAACTTGACGGGGGCGGATACCGTTATTCACTACGATCCGTGGTGGAACCCTGCCGCCGAAGATCAAGCCACCGACCGTGCCTACCGCATTGGCCAGCAACGCCACGTGCATGTGTACCGTTTAATTACCCGCAGCACGGTGGAAGAGAAGATCATGAAGCTGAAGGCTCGTAAAAAGGGCTTGGTGGATAGCATCATCTCGGCGGATCGCAACATTGGCAAAAAGCTTACGCTGGATGATCTGAAAGACATTCTCTCGTTTGAATAAGGCTTGTTTGGCTGAAACATTTCATAAACAATGTGTTTAAGTCTTCTATAGAAAGCTCTGAAAAAGGGTTTGTCGAGGCTTCTAAGTCCCTCGTTTTGCATTGCCCTACGGGCAATCTTGAGAGGCCGGGGCGTTCGCCCCCACAGTGAGGAGGGACAATCTCAATTCTTACGCAAGATCCTCATTGTGAAAAACCTCTCAA
>JBJTUB010000243.1:0-3835 GCA_046080465.1 Vampirovibrionales bacterium
GCGATTCTATTAGGGTTTTTGGTGGGGCAGACCACCATTGAAAACATTGCCTTTTACATCGAAACTCATTGGCAAGAAGCAGCTCCTTTACTGGGCTTTACCCATGCTCATCCCCCCATTGCAGAAACCTATCGCAACACCTTGAAACGACTCCCACCCGATGCGTTAAGCCAACTGTTCACGCACTGGGTTCAATCGTTGGTATCCGATCAGGCTATCGTGGCGTTGATCGACGGTAAAGCCGTACGAGGGTGCCGAACGGGAGAGAATCCACGAGATGTCTTTATGGCACTGAATGTGTTTGCTCAAGAAAGTCAATTAGCCTTGGCTCAATGGCGTATTGAAAAAAAAGAGAGTGTTAACTAAAGGTTGTTTACAAACGATGTTAGTCCCCTGCCTTAAGTTGCCCTTTGGGCAACGTAGAGAGGCTGGGGCGTTCGCCCCTACAGCGAGGAGGGATATTCTCAATTCTTACGCAAGATCCTCATTGTGAAAAACCTCTCTACAACGCTCCCCCCTAGGTTTATTAATGGGGGCTAACGCCCCCATTGCCCCCAAAAAAGAAACTGTTTCTTACGCTATTTAAACTGAGAGTTGGTATCATTAGCCTTATTGCTTCTGTGCAGGGGATTGCCACGCCTAACGGCTCGCAATGACGTATAGTCTCTTAAAAAATTTCTTTTGCATATCTATACGTTGTCGCTACGCCCCATTTGTTCAGTCATGGTGTTCTGTCCACACTCTTTCACAAACGGGTCTAGGCTCCTAGTCTAGCCTATGCCTAAAAAACTTTTTAAAAAACTATATCTACTGGGATAAGAATGAAACTATTTGCAAACAGCCCCTAATTTTTAACAAACACAGGGCTTCTGTATAAAATAGAAGCCCTGTGTGTTTAATTCGTTAAATTACTACGATTAAACTGTGGCTAAGGTTGGTTGCTTTTGAGAAAAAGCTTGCATGCCCGCAAAACGAGCAGCCACACCCAATTCTTGCTCAATACGCAACAAGCGGTTGTACTTGGCCACACGCTCTGAGCGGTTGACCGACCCTGTTTTAATTTGACCCGCATTCACGGCCACGGCCAAATCAGCAATAAAGGTATCTTCGGTTTCACCACTACGATGAGAAATCACGGTGGTGTACTTGTTTTCATGAGCCAAGGCAATGGTGGCCAAGGTTTCACTCAAGCTACCAATTTGGTTTACTTTAATTAAAATACTGTTGGCAATGTTCTTTTCAATACCTTCAGCTAAAATGGCTTTGTTGGTCACAAACAAATCGTCGCCCACAATCTGACACTGGCTAGCCAAACGCTCGGTTTGCAACGCCCAGCCAGACCAATCTTGTTCGGCCATGCCATCTTCAATCGAGATAATGGGGTACTGACGCACCAAGTTCGCCAAAAAGTCGACCATTTCAGCCGAGCTTAGCACCTTGTTTTCGCCTGTTAAGTGGTAGCTACCGTTTTTGTAAAACTCTGAGCTAGCCACATCCAAGGCCAATTTTACTTGATCAAAGTTGAAGCCAGCGTTTTGAATGGCTTCTAAAATCAAATCGGCGGCTTCACTGTTGGAAGAAAGGTTGGGGGCAAAGCCACCTTCATCGCCCAAGCTGGTGTTGTAGCCACGCTTTTTCAAGCTCGATTTCAAGGATTGAAATACTTCGCAACCCCACTGCAACGATTCACTAAAGGTGCTAGCCCCAGCAGGAACAATCATAAACTCTTGAAAATCGACGTTGTTATCGGCATGAGCCCCACCGTTGATGATGTTCATCAAGGGGACGGGCAAGGTGTTAGCACGCACACCACCCAAGTAGCGATACAACGGCATATCAACGGCGTTAGCAGCGGCCACGGCCGTGGCTAAGCTGACACCTAAAATAGCGTTGGCACCCAGCTTGCTTTTGTTTTCAGTGCCATCCAGTTGCAACATCACGGCATCCACATCGCCTTGATCCAAGGCATCCATACCTTCAACGGCATCGGCCAAGGCAGTGTTGACGTTTTCAATAGCCTGCAACACACCTTTACCGCCAAAGCGAGATTTATCGCCATCACGCAATTCAAGGGCTTCACGGGTTCCTGTCGAGGCACCCGAAGGTACGGCGGCACTCCCCACAGCACCACATTCCAGCACCACATCTACTTCAACAGTCGGATTACCACGAGAATCAATAATCTCACGGGCTTGTATAAAATCAATCACGGTGGTCATCATCATAGCAGACTCTCACTTTTCTTATCAAAAGAACGAACTCATTCGGTACACGGTTAACAAAAACTAGAGCTTAGGCAATCCAGCCAAGTAACGTTGATCATTATCGTAAAAAAGTCGGATATCGTCTATGGCATCCCTCAACATAGCCAAACGTTCGACACCCATACCAAAGGCAAAACCCTGATACACCTCGGGGTCAATGCCGCAGTTGCGTAACACGTTGGGGTGAATCATTCCCGCTCCTAAAATCTCGAGCCAACCACTGTGGCTACACACGCTACACCCCTTACCGTGGCAGAAGATACATTCCACATCGACTTCGGCACTGGGTTCAGTAAAGGGAAAATAGCTCGGGCGGAAGCGGGTTTTGCGGGCTTCGCCACCAAACAGCTTGGCTAAAAAGGTGTTCAGCGTGCCTTTTAAATCGGCAAAGGTAACGTGGGTATCCACCACCATGCCTTCAATTTGATGAAACAGCACATACTTACGGCTCGACACATCTTCGTTTCTAAACACACGCCCAGGAGCCACCACCCGAAACGGAGGCTTGTTTTGTGCCATATACCGAATTTGGGCATTGCTGGTTTGCGACCGCAACAACACTTGCGAGCCTACATTCGTATAATAGGTGTCTTGCATATCACGGGCGGGGTGATCATCGGCAAAGTTGAGGGCTTCAAAGTTGTAGTATTCCGTCTCCACTTCGGGGCAGGCGTTATCGGGCAGTACGCTAAACGAGAGCGATTCAAAAATGCGAGTAATATCGTTCATGGTGCGGGTCAGGGGGTGCGGGTTGCCGTGGATAGCCACGCTTCCAGGTAGGGTGACATCCACCTGTTCGGCCAATAGTTGTTGTTGCAGTGCCTCGGCTTCGAGGGTGTCTTTTTTGGCGTTAAGGCAGGCTTCAATCTGGTTAGAAAGCTCGTTGAGGGCTAGCCCCAGTTGCGGACGATCTTCGGCAGGAACGTCTTTTAGGACACGTTTTAGCAGGGTTAGTTCGCCGCTACGCCCTAGCCATTGCAGGCGAAAGGCCTCGATAGCATCCATGGTGTTTAGCGTGTTGGCTTCAGGGAGCAGGGTGGCACGGTAGGATTCTAGCACCTGTTGGTTCAGCACAGCGGAGGAGGAAGGGGCAGGGGGCATCATGGAGGGTAGGCATTCCTTAAGCACGATTAATACCAATTTCATAAATAAAGGGCGTCTGCCGCTTTCGTTGTCGCTACGATTCTCAATGAGCTTATGGTCGTCTATGGTCACCGCACTCATCTGCGAGTCTAGGCTCCTAGAAATCACCTACACGTTCTTCATTTCTAAAAATAGTATAACAACATAATAATCCAATTATGACACACACACACTCACGGTTCAAGACCCACTCTGTTGGGTCCGTAGGTGCCAGTGGCGTTTTTTGGTGTTGGATTGTTTATTGCTTCTAAAAACAGGAGACCCTAAGAGTCAGAGTGCTCGAAGGCGATGCACCGTGGCTGGCAAGTCGGCAGCTAAACGAATCTGTTGATTCGGGCGACTGATTGGGGGGCGGAATGATACCAATTGAAATCTTACTTTGAAATGGTATGAGACGATTGAACCCAGTCGGTGAATCATTGGCTTAA
>JBJTUB010000244.1:0-3120 GCA_046080465.1 Vampirovibrionales bacterium
TGTTGTCGTCTTAATGTATTTGTACTATTTTAGTATAGAAATCTCTGTAAAAGTCCATTCGAGCGTACAACGAAGAGTTAAAACCTCTTTGAGAAAACGGGTCTATAGGGGCGAAGCCCCTATAAATACTCTAGGGGGGAGCCTTTGAGAGGTTTTTCACCATGAGGATCTTGCGTAAGAATTGAGATTGTCCCTCCTCACTGTGGGGGCGAACGCCCCGGCTTCTCAAGATTGCCCGTAGGGCAATGCGAAACGAGGAACTTAGGAATGTACGGAAAGATAGTAATTTCACTATAACTCTATCTCTGGTAAAGAAGTTAAGGGCGGTGCCGTTAAAAGTTGCTGCATCATTGCCAACCACTGTTGTTGTTGAGCAAGCACCGTGGCAGAAGGCTGATACAGCTGAACCTTGCCCCCGTAACGGTGTACCTTTTTTAAGGCTTCGGCTACAGAGGCACAGGAATTCACGCGACTTTGCATATGCGGGTGCGTGGTAACGAGTCGAATGGGGGCTTCGGTTTCTTCTAACGCTGTTGGGCGTTGTAGAGCCGTACTCAACAGTGGCTCTGCCTCTAAAAACACACACTGCTGAATACCGTGAATAAAGCAGGGTTGCACATCATTCTCTGTTCCTGTTGCTAGCAACAACGCCATATGTACGCCCCCTTTACCCCCCTGTAGGGGTTGAACATCTACGCCTATAATCTTACCACGAATAAGGCGGGGGGTGGCGTGAGCTTCAGGGGGCTGGTAATGGAGTTGAACGTTTCTAAATAAATAGCGGTGTTCGCTGAGGGCTTCAAAAAGTGCTGGTTCCATCCGTGGGGTTTGCAACGCTAAGGCGTGTTTAAAGGCCGAGGTGTACAAAGGCGAGGCTTGAGAAAGAGGCCACTGTTCTTTATCGCTTGGGGCATTAAAACGAAGAAGCTGTTGTAGCAACTCAATTAACAGAGGTTCGTGTTTGTAAGCGGTAACGAACACACGAAAAAACAGAGGTAAATACGGGTAGGTGATAGACCAACACAAGGGCGGATACCTTAAGCTGTACACACGCTCTTGTCGGCAATAGTGAATCTCCATGCCTAAGCGTCGTAAGGTTTTTAGATCCACTTCTAAAGATTCTTTACTTAAGGGATAAGTGGGGGGAAGCAACGCTTGTAACTGTTCAAAGCTGTGTGGCGATTGCAGTAAGGCCTTTAAGATACTCAACACTCGCCACGGTGTGCGAAGCCATTGTTTACTGACGGAAGGGGGTGCCAGTGTCGTTACCCCTTGAGGCTCGTTGGATTCTGAATAAAACGATGAGGCCTCTGGAGGAGGTTCCGCCACACGTTGCGTTTGTAATGTTGCCAGCCAAGTGGTGACATAAGCGTGTAACGCAGACCCTTCAGGGGTATAAAAAGGACACCCTAGGCTAAACAATGCTTGGCTTAATAAAAATAAATGCTCGGTGCGTACCGTGTAAGCATACACACACAGGTTTGTGGCTTTATCCAGCGTGTGTAAATACACCCGACTTTCCCATTCAAAGGGGATGTAACGAGCCTGCGTATCGGCATCCAAACGTTGCACGTGTTCATAAGGCAAGCCAAAACCAGTAAACGTGGCATCCACAGGCAACCACAGCAATACCCTAAACGATGCCAGCGTTTGTTGTTTTTGCAACCACCACTGCCGAGTATGGCTTAAGGCTAACATCGTTAGGGGTTCCAAGCGTGAGAAACCCTCTAAGCGTAGTTGCACTGGGTAACAGTGCTTCAACCCTTCCTCGATATCTTGCAGGGAGTACTCTAAAGCATCGGTTGCTTGCGTAGCCAGTGGATAGCCATAGCCTAGTACATAAAACGCCCCGTCGTGTTTCTTCCATAAGGTTTCAACCAGTAGCAGCCACGTTTGAGTTTGCCCCCGCTTGGCTGACGTGTACGTACCGAGATACGCCTTACTCACAGGGGGGGTGGCATTGGTAGCCAACCATGTTTGCAAAAAAGCCTGATGGGTGATTAAAGGATGCAGGCCACAATAGCGTATAAACGCCTGTTGTTCGTCGGGGGCAAGGCCACTTGCTTCAATCAGCTGTTTTAGTTGGTTCAGTAAAGCGGGGTGAAGTAAGCTGCTGGCTTGATGCGTTATCTGATACACGCACGGTAGTTGCATTAAGCGTTGAAGGAGATGCCCCCAAGCAAAAGGATGAGACTGTAGCGTTACACAACGCTGGAGCAGTTGAGGTTCGTTCGTTAATGTAAGGCCACAACCAAGCTCCATGAGTGTTTGTAAGTACTGCTTCAATTGTTCGGCTGTTAGGTTTAGCCCCCGTAACTGTAGGTGGTGTTTAAGTTCGGCGAACGTCGTTGTTCGGTTGTTTAATAAAAACAAAAAAGCCCACCATGTGGTTGCAACACTTTTATGCCCTAATCCCGTGTGGTAACATTGGGGAATAGGCTCTACTGGAGAGGAGCGAAGCTCTTCAGCCAGCTGTTCAAAAATAAGATTAGAACACTCGGTCATCATACGGTATATCTTTTAAGTGGAGTTTGAGGGAGGGGTACGATAGAACACATCTCTCAAAAACAAGTGTTTCCAAACACTTTAATTTATAAAAACAGAGTCCATCTTTAAAAAATCCAAGGTGGGTTGAATCATAGCACCTCTATCTCTATAAAAAGAGAGGTGGCACTAGATAGTGTCGTCATAAGGCCCATAATGGGTAACTTCTTTGTCAAAACAATCCGTTTTTTCGTTATGTACTTCTGTGTACACGCCTCAAAAGCCGTTTGTTTTTCCTTGAACTTCCTCCATTCTTGACCTCTTGACGACACTATCTAATAGAGTTAAACGAGCTAATAGAGTTAAACGAGATTACAGAAAAAGTTTTTTTTTATTAAATGCTATATATTTCATGTTTGTAATAAGTATACCACAAAAACAAAAGAGAGTATTAACTAAAAGCTATAGCATTTTAAATAATTTACGACTCTTTTCCAAAGATGTGTTGAATGGCTTCGTAGAAGGCTAGCCCTAAACGTATTCCATTGGTTACAACCCGCTTGAGCACCGCCCACCACCCCTCAATCGGGTTCAAATCAGGGCTGTAAGCAGGCAAAAATAACAAGCGACAGCCCG
>JBJTUB010000245.1:0-7287 GCA_046080465.1 Vampirovibrionales bacterium
GCCCCCTGTTTAAGAAGCACTTGGTGAGCTTTTTGTTTAAATATGTACGGGAAAATAAGGTTTTAACTATAGTTGCAAACAGCCTCTCATACCATTTAAAAGATTGAATAGCGTATAGCTGATTTCTAGGAGCTTAGACTCGCAGATGTGTGCGGTGTACAGAGACGACCATAAGCACATCGAGAATCGTAGCGACACCGAAAGCGGCATACGGGATTGTGTCTTTTAATTGGTATCATACTCTCCAAAATACTATATAGAAAGTTTAACGCAGATGTTTCAAAAACACGGGATGGTGTCACTACTCCTTTTGCTAGCCTGCACGGCACACACCGCTTGGGGGTGGGGAGCAGCAGAGTGGCCTTACACCTACAAGCCCCCCATCACCCCCACAGGCTGGATTATCAACTACGCCACCTTCCCACTCATGGCAGGGTTAGCCCCCGCCAGTGAAGAAGAAGAAGAAGAAGAGAAAGTCTCCCCCCGTTTAACCTCTTCCACTCGCCCCCAGAAAACAGCCCCACTTCTTCCCCCACGTAGCGATATCGATATGGGTGAAGCCTTTCGGGTAGCCATGCTGATAGAAGTAGGTAACCGTGGCTACGGCAAAGAGACCGTCTCTGCCAAGCAACTACCACAATACACAGATATCCGTTACATTGGCCTTAACTCACCTGTGAATCCACCTTTTGTTCGGTTGCGGTTCGATTCTGGGCGGCCACGCTTGTGGGTTCGCAACGTTGCAACACCCACCCCACCCGCCGATGCGTTGAAGCAATAAAGCTATCGCCCATATCGTGAATACGATGCTGTTGCCAAGATAGGCGTTCCCCCAGTTGCGCTTGAGCCTCTTGAAACAAACGTTCTTGAGCATGGGCTTCGGCAGGGGTAAGGTTCATGATAAATAACAATCCGTTTTCAGCCAGCAAGTGTTCAATGACATGACACAACACGGCTAAAGGCTGATACGTATGCCAAGGTAAGCCCCAGTGCAAATGCGGGTCAGGCACGACAAAAGGCAAACTGTGTACAATCACCTGATAGCGATGCGGTGGATGATGCGTCAGCACATTCCCCACATGGTAGTGTAAACGATCAGGGGCGAGGGCAACCACCCCTTGAGCATAATTCCAACGGCTCCAGCCACCCGCATACCGCCGATACGCATCCAGCTCCATACCATGAAACTCAGCCCCATAAAAATCAGCCCTAGGAAACCCAGAGCCTTGCGTCGTCTCGTTCAGCTCTGCCCCCCACGCCTGTAGCGTGTGTAACCATGCCAGTTGAGCAGGGGCATAAGCCCACTGCTTGCTACCAATATCTAAGCCCCGCCAAGGCTGCTGTTGTAGCCATCTTGTAGCAACGGCTTGCACCCACGGCGTTACATGAGCATCCAACCAATGCAGATGTTGTAAACTTTCCAAACGCACCCATGTTTGTGGCATCGCGGGTATCAGCGTCTCCAACAGGGGGTAGCGTTCACTCAACACCCGTTCTCGTGCTTGCCACACGGCCGTATCAGGATGAGACCAATCGGCTACCAAGGGGTTCAAATCCCATAAGGTAGGAGGCACACTCTCTCCACGTTTAGGCAAGTGTTGCTCTAGCCAAAACCGACACGCATTAAACGGCAACAACCAAAGTGGAGGCACGTTTAATCGCACGGCTAGCTCTCCTCATCACGCAGGCCTGCCAGTAGCTCGCCTAGCACCCGCTTACGACTCCGCTCTAACTGACGCTGTTTGTACTGGCTATGATGTGCATCGCCTTGTTGATTTTGTGCCGCCGAGGCCATATCGACAAACTGTAACTCATAGGGAAAGAAGACACGTTCATCCCGTTGCTGGTTGAGTCGGCGGATACGCAACAAATGACGCGTTGTAATGTGCAGGCCTCGATACGTATCGGCACTGTGCGGATTATGCTCGCTAAAGGAAACAGGGGCTTGTTCCTTGGTTTTTTGAGAAGTCGTTTGCGGCAAGCTTGCCTCATGCGGTAACAAGAGGTCAGGCTGACTCCCACTTTCCAGCAGGGTTTCCATCAACTGCTTGAGGGCCTCCCAAGTGTGAATTTGAGTCTGTTCCTGTTGCAGTTGGCTGGCATGGGGTTGATGAGCCGTATGTTCCCACACGTGTTTAAAGTGCTGTAGCCCCACCAACGAGTTTCGGCTACGGCTGGGTTTGGTATTGCTGTACACCACCAAGCGTTCTTCAATCAAAATAGCCAATGCCAGTAAGCAATCTTCGGGGGTATGGGTAATAAACCGAATGCCAATTAAATCGTCAATATCTTCCACCATGTTCGATTTTTTACTAAGTAGTTTAATCAACAAACTATCACGGCTTTTAAGTTCTTTAATTTCCACATTCACCAACGGTACAAACCAACGCTTGTCGCTAGAATGCAAAAAGTACCCCCCTCGTGCAGGGTCGTGCGTTAACACATGACGGTAGGCTTTTAAAATCTGCTCTTTGGCCAACCGCACATAGTGCAGCTTGGGGCTATTATCAATATGCACCAAGGTGTGCAACACCTTTAAAATAGCACAGGCCCATTTCGATTCCAAGGTTCGGCGGTCGCCTTGCTGGCTCGCCCATAAAATAAGTTGTGGCACATCTAACGAGGCTCGCTTAAAGGCTTCTGGCAAGCATAATTGTTGCTGATGATAGCTCGGTAAACTTCCCACCAAGGTATGCTCAATAAACTGAAGTGATAATTTACAAAGCGTTCCCAAGGCTTCGGTATCACTGGGGTGGTGCCAATCGTAGCCGTAGGAAAGAATGAACTGAACAGCATCTTCGTAGGTGTAAATCGGTGTCGAGGTTAAATCAATGACCGAGACACCGTACACCAACGCACTCAAGGCCTCCCACGGTAAGGTGTGGCTGGCCATGGCATTTAGCCCAGGGCTTAGCCCCGCAGTAGGCTGAAGCGTAGACACCACACGGCGAGGCTCATCAGCAGAAGCCTCCAACGAGGAAAGCATAGCAGAGCTAGATAAAGATGAACGAGATTGCATCATCGGTAATGGGGTTATTCTGTAGGTGGAGTTGGCGAAGGCTCTGCCAACTGCTTTAATTGCTCAAAGAGCATCCGTTGCTGAGGGCTAAGTTCTTCGGGGTTAGGAATCTGAACAATCGGTTGTACATACAAATCGCCACGTAGCAAACTACCACTGGCTTTATAGGGCAGTCCATGCCCTTTTAAACGGCGTTTTTGGTTCGGCTGACTTCCTTCGGGCAAGGTTAGTTCAAAGGCTTGCCCCTCCAAAGTGTGTACCGTCAAGCAATCGCCTAACACAAAGCTCCATACGGGCAAACTCGGCTTTACAATTAAATGCGGATAATCTACGGTGAAGACCTCGTGCGGGGCGTATTGCACCACCAGCAGTAAATCGCCACGCTTGCCACTGCCATAGCGTGAGGCTCGGCCTTGGCCTTTGAGTCGGATTTTCTTGCCAGCCTCTACGCCTGCGGGGATACGCACCGTCAAATGCTCTTGCGTATTGGTAGAATAAATAGTGCGTTCCACGCCATGCACTAGCTCTTCTAATGAAATAACGATGGCCTGCTCCTGATCCAGCTCTTCACGAGGTTGAGCCGAGGGGCGTGCCTGAGGCTGACCGTAGCCACCGCCCATGCCCCCTTGATTACCAAACATGCTACCAAACAAATCTGAAAAATTGACTTGGCCACCTTGGCCAAATAAATCATTCACGTTGAAGCCACCACCCCAACCTGCGGCACCGCCCCCTTGCCATGCTTGGTGGGGGTCAAAATCGGCTCCGTGCTGCCAGTGGCTCCCTAGGGTATCGTAACGTTGACGCTTGGCTTCATCGCCCAGCACCTCAAAGGCCTCGTTAATGTCTTTAAACTTATCGGCGTGTTGGGGGTTGATATCGGGGTGATATTTTTTAGCCAGCTGACGATACGCCGATTTAATTTCTTTGGCGGTCGCTGTACGGGGAATACCTAAAATAGTGTAGTAGTCTTTGTATTTCATAGCACATTCAAATTAAGGGCTGTTTGCAAATAGATTACCGTAACTATAATATACCGCTTATGAAACTCAAGCAAAAACGTGATTTCCGTCATGTCTCAATGGGGTTTATAGGGGCGAAGCCCCTATAAATAATCTAGGGGGGAGAGTGTTGAGAGGGAGGAACGGCCTCTCAACGTTGCCCTTTAGGGCAACTTGCCACCAAGAAGCAAGAACGAAGCGGTTTAAAACTATTTGCAAACAGCCCCTATTCAATTAAAGGATTTTAACAACAGAATATTTAAAGTATACTATAAAAATAAAGGAAGTCCTATAGAAGACTCTGCAAAGAGGTTTTTCGAGGCATCTAAGTCCCTCGTTTCGCATTGCCCTACGGGCAATCTTGAGAGGCCGTTCCTCCCTCTCAAACTCTCCCCCCTTGACTATTTATAGGGGCTTCGCCCCTATAACCCCGTTTTCTCAAAGAACTTACGCAACCAGCTTTTAACGCTCTCTGGCACGTCCGAATGAGCCTTTTGCAGAGGGTTCTATAGAAGACTCATGGAAAAAATGATGACCATTACTCCACCTCCTGCTCCTACAACGCAACCCACCCCTCCCCCTCTCCGTTGGTATCACTATGCCAGCGATGGATTACTTTGGGGTATCCTGCTATTTTGGTGGGGTACGGCCGTGGGGTTAAGTGATAGTAGTCTTCGTGAACAGGTATGGCACTGGGTACGGGGGTATAGCGATACCATTAGCATTCGCTCGTACAATGCAGGCTCGTTAACGGCGGGTACACCCGTGTATTTTATGGGGGTACGGGTGGGTGAAGTTCGTCAAGTATACTTTACCCGAGATTCTGCCACGGCTAGCAACCAGCCCCCCACTGTCACCATTCGCTACACGCTTACCAGTATGCTAAGCCAGCTGCCTAAAAATGCTCAAGCCAGTGTGGCCAGTAATGGTTTAGGCGGAGGCAAAAGCCTTGAGTTTGAACTGCCCGAAGCCAACGCCGATTTAAACGCCCCCAACGCCACCACCACAGAAGATAAAAGCCTGTTGACGGCCACACGTCAACAAGCCTTATTGCAAGAGCAAATGCTAGGGCTTAAATTGCTAAAACAAACGTCAGATAAACTCACCTTGCAGTTGGCGGGCTTGCCCATGCCTAGCCTGAAGCAACAACTGCACCAAGCCCGTGAGCAAAGTAGCGCCGCTTGGCCACAACAACTTGCCCAGCTACAGGCCGATCAGTATCGCCAACAACGCCAGCTACAGCAACAGGTTCAGCAAGCACAGCAGTTTTTAACCTTGGTAGAAGGCACACTGAACGAAACCAACAGCACGGTGCAACAGTTGCACAAAGGGTTGCGTACGGCTCGTTTTACAAGCGAACGCCCCAATCAGCTTAGCCAGCTTTCCTTGCTAGAAGGGGAGAAGCTTCTGCGTTTAGAGAAGGATTTGAAGGAGCTTCGCCAGCAGTTGAGCCAGATTGAACACAGCCCGCCTCCACGCTTAAACTCTCGGTTTAGCATCCATTACCAGAAGCGACTATAAAAGGCTCTTCAAAAGCCCAGATGGCTCTGTTCCTTCTCCCTTAGGGAGCCCGTTCGGGCGTGCGATGAGGAGTTGAGCGTTGGTAGCGTTAGACAGCGAGTCGAGGTTGCGTTTCTGTGGACGTTTCATTAATGAGGGCGAATACCCTGAGGCAACCAGCGTTCGGTGTTTCATTGCGAGGGCGAATACCCTGACGCAACCAGCGTTCATCGTCTCATTCCACGGGCGAAAGCCCTTAGCTGATACCAAGCAAATCGCAGACGGCTTCCGTACGGGCAGGATCTTCTTCCTCAAACTGGAATGGAGGGAAGGGGTCGGGGAGTTGCAACCAACTATCCATGCCCGCTTCAAACTCGGTTTCGCTTAAGGTGCAAGCATCCAGCATGGCGGTAATACCTGCCACATCTAAGTTTTGGCCAATAATCACCATCTCTTGACGACGATCACCATAACGGCCTTCAAAGTGTTGCAGAATCTCGGCACGCTCGGCTTCTTCTTGTGGCCAATCCTCTTCAGGGGCGGTAATCCACCAGCTGCCACCAAACTCCACTCGGCAACTTGTCCCTGCCTGCGACCATAACAAGGCATACTCGTTACGAGTAGCTAGCCACATAAACCCTTTAGAACGTAACACGCCCTCCCACACGTTTTCTAAACAGTCTGAAAGACGCTCTGGGTGAAACGGGCGACGCTGACGGTAGACAAAGCTACTGATGCCGTATTCTTCGGTCTCGGGAGTGTGTTCGCCGTTTAAGGCTTTCAACCAACCTGGGGCTTCGGCCGCTTTATCAAAATCGAACAAGCCTGTGTTTAAAATCTCGTTTAAATCCACTTGGCTTTCTTTTGTGGTAATAATACGAGCGTCGGGATTCAAGGTGGCCAAAATGTGCTTTAAGCTCGCCAGCTCTTCGGCAGAAACTAAATCGGTTTTGTTAATCACCAACACGTTGGCAAACTCCACTTGATCCACCAATAAATCAACCAAGCTCCGTTCATCTTCGTCACTGACGGCCAAGTTTCTATCAGCCAAATCATCGTGGCTTTGGTAATCATTCAAAAAGTGACGAGCATCCACCACCGTGACTAAGGTATCCAAGGTGGCAACATCACTCAAGCTCACGCCATCTTCATTCACAAAGGTAAAGGTTTCCGCCACAGGGAGGGGTTCGGCCACGCCTGTGGATTCAATCAACAAGTAATCAAACCGACCCTCGCCCGCTAAGCGACTCACTTCATTTAGTAAATCTTCACGTAGGGTACAGCAAATACACCCGTTGGAAAGTTCAATCATTTTTTCTTCCACACGGTTCAGGCTGGTTTGATGCGGGTCTAATAATTGAGCGTCAATGTTAATTTCGCTCATATCATTGACAATCACGGCCACTTTCATGCCTTGGCGATTGTTTAAAATGTGGTTCATGAGGGTGGTTTTACCAGCCCCTAAAAAGCCAGAAAGGACGGTAACGGGTAGTTTTTTCATTGGGTGTGATTCCTTTAGAATAGAAAGAGTAGAGTAAGCTTAGAGAAAGCGAACAAACACAAACGTTGACATTATTTGAGTGTACAGAAAACACAACAAGGTTACAACAAGCGAGACTATATGGTCAGGAGACCCTAAAAGTCTAGCTGTGTTTGTGGTTAAATAAAGAGTGTTTCCGTTATGTAGACGATCCTCCGAAACATGACTCTTTTTCAGCATCTCGATACGATCCAAGATCCTCGTTATAAACGAGGCATTCGCCACCC
>JBJTUB010000246.1:0-918 GCA_046080465.1 Vampirovibrionales bacterium
TGGAAACACTCCGCCAGTTGGTGGTAGGCACCTTGAAGCCTCAGCCCCAGCCGAACGAGGGAATTACGTTGGCACCCAAGCTCAAAAAAGAGCAAGCCGTGTTGGATTTTTCGCACCCAGCCCACGTGGTAGAACGCACCTTGCGTGCCTTGCTTCCTGCCCCTGGTGCAGTGGCCATCTTGAGCCTGAACGACGATGCAACCGATGCCACACAGCACCTGCGGTTAAAGCTGCATCAAGCCAGCGTCGCCGATGTCGCTGTGTCGCCCTTTGCCACCTCTGCGGCACAGGTGGGGCAAGTGCTAGCCTTAACCAAACAGGGGCTATGGGTGCAGTGTGGCCATGGCACCGTACTACAATTAGAAAAGCTTCAACCCCCGAGTAAAAACAGTGTGGCCGCCGCCGATTGGGCAAGAAGTGCGTTGCCGAACCCTAGTAACGCCCGCTTTATCCCTTTAGACGCACTCCCCTTAGAATCGTAAGTTAAAAGAGAGAAAACCCCACGACTATGTTTGAACAAACGTCTCTGTTTTCAGCCCTGCTTGAACAAGAACCCACCGCCGATACCCCTCAACACACGGCCGAAACCGTGTTGGCTCAAACGCTAGAGGAAGCCGTGTTTGTGGTACTTGATTTAGAAACCACGGGCTTGAGTGCCACCCGCAACGCCATTACAGAAACTACTGCGATTAAATATCAAAACGGCAAGCAACTCGATATCTTCTCGACGTTGGTTCAACCCAAAGAACCCATCCCTCCTGAGGTAGAAGATTTAACAGGCATTACCAACGAGATGGTTCGCACCGCACCGCCGTTGCTGATGGTGATGAACGATCTACTCAACTTCCTTGGCCCCCTACCGATGATTGTAGGCCATAACGTCACCTTTGATATTGGTTTTTTGCAAGCCAAGGCCAA
>JBJTUB010000247.1:0-13398 GCA_046080465.1 Vampirovibrionales bacterium
ACTATTTTTTACTTGCACATTTTGAGTACTTGTGTTGAAATATTAGTATTATCCTCATTTGGATAACCAAAGCCCCTGATTTTTGTGTCCCTTGTCTGATTCAACTGTTTGTTGTTTGGGTAGTGTGCTATGTTAGGTGCAGTCCCCTCAAACAGTACTTATTTTGAGTAAATAGGAGTCAATTCATGACTACTCGTAGACTAACCTCCGTCTTATTGGCAGGTTCAATTGCACTCGCAGGTGTGGTGGTTACTACCGATGCAGAAGCTCGTTTAGAAGCTCTGTCTACCACCCGCGTAGAAGATACCCGCTTAACCAGCATGGATCAAATGATCGATGTACCTACCAGCAGCTGGGCTTATGATGCTGTTAAGGAATTGGTAGAAAAATACGATGTGATTGAAGGCTACAAAAAAGGCGATAATTTTGTTTATAAAGGCAATAATTTCGTCACTCGTTACGAATTGGCGGCTGCTTTGCGTGATACGTTGCGTGGTATGGATGCTAAGAAAGTTTATATCTCTAACGGAGATGCCGCTACGATTGCTAACTTGAAAAAAGAATTGGCTCCTGAGTTGGCTGCCTTGGAAAGCCGTTTAGATGCGTTAGAAACAAAAGTTGCTAATGTTGGTTTAGGTTCGGTAAAGCTTTCCGGTGATGCCGTTGCTGGGTTCAACCACTTTATGGAAACAGGCGACAATGCCGTTGATGATGGTACCTCGGGTATTGGTCGTATCCGCTTGAACGTTGAAGCCACCGCCTTAGAAGATAAAGGCGAGCGTTTAGGGGAAGGTCGTTTGAAAGCCCGTTTGGTTGCCGCTGCTGGTAACAACGTGGGTGGTATCAACGGTAACAGCCGTATCGCTGCCGATGCTAGCTCGAACAACGAAGGCCCTGGCGGTACCACTCCTATGAGTACCAACCGCTCGAACGCCTACTTCGATCGCATTGCTTACGAACAAGATTTCCGCTTGTTCAACAACGTACACACCGTCTACGCTGGTTTGGTGCCTTGGCGTGATTACTTCGATAAATCTGCCTACCGTGGTGATGAAAATGCCCAATTCCAAAACGTTGGTTTGGTCAACATTGCCGGGCTAGCTACCAACATCAACGCCTTCATGTTGGGTGATAACATCAACTTTAAATTGAACGACGATGCCTCGGCTCACTTGAATGTGGCTTACGGTTCTGCTAATGGTGCTAACGTTCAGAACTTGAACTTTGCTACTACGGAAGCTCGTTTAAATTATAACTGGGCGAACCTAGATAACCGCAAAACCAGTGCTTATGTTGGTGGTATCTTTACGTTCAACAACAGCGACAATTTGCAACCTACCAGAACTGCTTACACCAACGCCTTGGGTAACTTGAGCCGTAACCCTGGTAAAACTGTGTATGCTGGCTTAGATCAAGAGATCTACAAAGGCATTGGCGTGAACTTGGGCTACATGTACAACGCTGGCCGTGCTAACGATGCTGCCTTGGTGACCTTGAACCCCACCACGGGTTCCGCTGCAGGTAGCCGTTTAAACCGTAACCAATACAACGTGCGTCAAGCCGCTAGCGTTGCCTTGCACATCCCAACCAAAACCTTGGGCTTCCGTGATGGCGATAGCATCGGTGTGGGCTACGTAGCTACCTCTTTGGTTTCCTCGGGTTCGTTAGAGCAAATTATGGAAACTTACTACAACTACAAGCTGAACGATCGTGTTAGCGTGATTCCTAGCTTCCAACTGGGCAACCAATTCAATGGTGCTCGTAACAGCGATACGAGCTTCACCGCTGGCTTGCGTACCGCTATCAAGTTCTAGTGTGGCTCACGCCTTAGGCGTGACTTTCATGTAACGTTAAATCAATCGACTTCTCTTGTTGCGTGCAAGGGGAGTCGATTTTTATAGAGAATCGATTAAATAGATGAACTTTAAGCATCCCCCTTGGGTGGCGTTTTATAATAGAATCACGTTGAGTGGTCTGTAAAAATAAAAGCCTCGTGAAAGGGTGTGACTCCTATGGTAACTATGCTAACAAGTCAGCGTCTCGTGTTCGTACTACTCACCGCTTGTTTGTGTGTATCGCAGGCTTGGGCGGTGGGGCTAAGCATCACCGACAGTGAACAGCGTGATCATGCACAAGGCCAAGTGCCCCCCAACTCGCAGCAATTGAGTAATTACCTAGATTTAAACGAAGCGGCGGGACTCGCCTTGCAAGAAGGGCGATTGAACGAGGCTATTAAGCTTTTGCGTCAGGCCTTAACCCAAACCCCCGAAGAAAGCTTGGCCAATGTGCAGAATAACTTATCGGTAGCCTACGTTAAGCGGGGCAACTATCGTGTCAAGCAACCGTTGCTGGCGAACGATGCGTTGGAAGATTTTCAATATGCGTTGTTTTACATGCTTGCCAACGATCGCTTAAAAACAGATCCAGTGGTGCATCAACAAAATAAACAAGCCACCTTGGCCTTGTATCGAAAACAGTTTTTAGCGGTGCATGGCGTGGATAATTTAATTTATCACTTGCAACAAGGTCGCCAAGCTCGTGAAGAGGGGAACTTTGAAGTAGCTATTGTGGAGTTTCATCAAGCCCTGAGCAAGGATGCTAAAAACTACGAGGCCGCCTTGGGCTTGGGCGATATGTACAGCAACCTAAACCGCTTTGCAGAAGCCATTGCCCACATGAACACCGCTTATCGTTACGCCCCCACCGAGGAAAAAGCCCCGATTCGGGTGAAGTTAGCCAATGCCTATTATAGCAGTGGGCAACACACGGCGTGCCTTAAATTATTGAATGAAGCCCATGCACAATCGCCTAAAGATGACAGCATTTTAGCCTTGCTTCAACATTTTTGGGAGGCCAAGCTCAACCAATCTGCGAATGATGTTGTGGCCATGGTGAATCTAGGCACAGTACTACAAACCCGTGGTGCCTTACTCACTAATCAAGAGACACGAGTGCAAGCTCACGAATCAGCCTTTCGTTTATATCAACAAGCTTACACCCTGCTCAAGGCTCAGCCCGAGCTGGCTTCGGAGAGTATGACGACCCATGTATTGTTTAACGTTGTTAGCCTGTATTTAGAGAACAATCAGCCAGACGATGCCCTAGAAACGCTCGCCCCTGTGTTGGCTCAAACCCCACCGCCTGCTCAGGCGTTAGGTTACGCCTTGCAAGCGGGCATTTTAAAGGAACAGCCTCAACCCGCTATTGCCCAGTGGCAAGCCTATTGCCAGCAGGCAACCTGCGGTAACGACGATGTTGATCTGTTACTGGAAGCCGTGGAGCAGTCTAAAATTACGGCGTTTCAGAAAAAACAACTCAAGCTGCGTCTTTCAGAGGCTTTGCTGAATGTGGGCGTGTTACAAGGCAAAATTACGGCCGAGTTTTTAACACAGTACGCCCCGCAAGAAACCCTAACCATTGCTCAACGCTGGACTCAAGCCGAACCAAACAACATCACGGCATGGCTGACCGTGGGCGATTTAGCCAAGCAATTGCAAGAGGTTGAATTGTCTCAAACGGCTTACTATCAAGCCAACACCCTCAGTAAACAACAGCTAACCCCCACCCCCGCCATGGCGAAAGCAACCCCCGCCAAGCCAGCCGTTGCCACGAACGTTGTTCCCGTTGCCTCGATTGAAAGCCAACTTGAAAAAGCCTATGCCTTGATTTCGAGCCAACACTACAGCGATGCTCTGCCCCTAGTAGGCAATATTATCAAGCAATCCCCCAAAGAAGCCACGGCGTGGTACTACCAAGCCCTTTGCCACGAACAACTTGGCAAGCTGGCTTTAGCTAAACAACAGTATGTGCAGGCTATCGCCTTAGATAAAACCTATGTTGAAGCCTATTACGGGGCTGGGGTGGCCTCGTTAAAATTAAAAGAACCAACAGAAACCATCGCAGGGTATTTTAAATCGTTTGTTAATTTGATGAACACCTTGCCCAGTGCCAAGCAAAGCGAATTAGAGCCACAACGAGCCTTCGCACTCAAGCAATTGAATAAGGCGGTGGCGTTGGTATCGGCTAAACAATAAACAGACAGAGAGGGTATCTGTAATACAATGATTAAACTCATCTTACTCACGCATCAGCAACAGCATCAACTTTGGCCTTTAGCCAGTATGTTTGATCCTCTACAAGGGATTGCCTTGCCAACGTTGCCACGTTCGGGGAGCAACACCCAAGCAGAATCCGTCGCAACCAGCATGCTGGGGCGTGTGCTTAGCCAATGGGCTCCCCTCACGGAGACAGCGAAGGATGTGTGGCTCTTGGCCAACAAAGGAAGTATTGCCTTCTTGCAACGTTGCCTTGAGCAAGAGAGCTTGAATGATTATCGGCATCAGTTTATTACCGAACCCACCAATTACGGCGGGCTGTACAGCCTTGGCATGGCCGTGCAAGTACTGCACGAACAATTACATACCCCCGAGCGAACCCCTCTTGTGTTATGGGATACCGCCTTTTTACCGAGCGAAACCTTTATGCGTGCAGGTACGCTGAAACAACGCTTGAACACCGCCTTAATGGAACAGCGAACCACGGTACTACATGATGCTCATGGGCAGGTAGTTGCTTTGCTAGGCAGCCTGTTGCATTGTCGGCAACTGCTGGCCAAGGCCTACCCCACCTATTATGCTACCTTAACCCAAGGGGTGTTAGCCTACACAGAGAACTACCAACACCCGCCGATAGACGCGCTTTCGCTAACCACGCTACAGCAAGCAGGGGCGGTGCTTCACCCATTGCTTGAAACCGAGGTTCAACGCTTCAATGATTTTGAACAACTTAAGCAACAGCTTCAGCCCAGCAGCGATGGCAACCAAGTGTTAGGAACAACGGTGGTACGTTTTAAGTAGGCCAGCGATTGTTTGGTGCTTCAATCGGGCGGGCATCGTCGCCCTATTCGTTTAGAAGGCATCAGCAATGTGGTGGTGGTAGATACGCCCGATGGCTTGTTGATTAAACAGCTGGGGCATGAGGTAGAGTAACCAGTTTTTTCGTGTGTGGGTCATCACTTTGTCATGGTGTTTTGGCCTGTTTGTAGGATACTATAGAAGCCTCTGCAAAGGGCCCATTCGGGCGTGCAATGAAGCGTCAAAAGCTAAAAAATGGGGTTTATAGGGGCTTGGCCCATATAAATAATGAAGGGGGGAGCCTTTGAGAGGTTTCTCACAATGAGGATCTTGCGTAAGAATTGAGATTGTCTTTCCTCACTGTGGGGGCGAACGCCCCTGCCTCTCAAAGTCGTCTGAAAGACGACACGAAACGAGGGACTTAGAACCCTCGACAAACCCTTTTGCAGAGTCTTCTATAGAAAACTCTGCAAAAGCCAAAAATCTTCCGTCATTGCGAGCGCAGCGTGGCAATCCCCCTTGTTGCTACTGGCTTTAGAGATTGCTTCACATGCGTTCGCAATGACAAATCCCCCTTTTGCAGAGGTTTCTATACTACAGAGATTTCTACACTAGACAGTCACGAGACGGGAGTTCTATTTAGGCTCATCACTTAAATGAAGTACTAGCGAATTATTTTGCCCACTCTCAGAAAAAGCCTGAAGTACTCTTAATTTCATCAGCATTGGTTTATCTTCCACTAAGTTAGCAGTGTTTGTTAGGCTTCTTAGGGTTGCTGCCTCTCCCCTCGCTCGTTCTAACGAGGCAAGACCTTCTTGCTTGGCACGAACCACTTCTGCAAACAGTTTTTTAAGTTCGCTTGGGAATGTGATATCCTTAATAGTAATGGTATCAATGATTAACCCATGTTGCTCAGCAATTGTAGGCAACTGTTGTTGTAAATACTCATTGAGTTGTGGCTTGTTAGCCAAAAGCGTTTCTACACTATGGCGAGTCACATAATCACGCAAAAGAAGTTGAACATGGGCATACAAGGCTTCTTGATAGGATTGACTCTGCTGTTTGGCTCGTTTGGGATTCACAATTTTGTAAATACACAAAGCACTTATTTTTAATGCAATATTATCATTCGTTAAAATTTCTTGGCTTTTAATGGTTACTGTGGTAAGTCTTAAATCCAATTTTTCAATGACTGTCACGCCAGGCCACTCCTTGTAAGAGCCAGCACCCAGCTCTTTTTGAAAGACACCCTGCTTGTAGAGTAAACCTGTTTCATAATCAAAAATAGTGACAGTTTTAGGTAGTCGTTTACTTAGTTTGATCACCGACACAATGAGTAGAATGATAGTTATAATGAGCCAAACTAATTCAATTACACCAAAATAGCCTTGCATCTTCTATTTTTTCCTTTATACAGATAAGAACTCTCGTTTTGTTGATTTCACACGTTCATTTTTGGGGAGACATTATCCTCAGCGGGAGTTTCGAAAACTCGCAAGGCTGAGTAAATGTTGCTTAACGCCCTCCCCAAAAGTAAACGCATGGGTTGGAAACTAGAACAGACTTGCTAGAAGCCAACAAAAATGCCCATCATGTCTCGGATCAATAGATACCGAAAGTGATTAACAATACAAACGCCAAATAAGGTACGGAGTTCACAACTGTAAACATGCCTCTCTACGTTTATACATTAAGTAGTGTAATGTATGGCATGTACTAAAGACTCCTCTATAAAGATGAACTAGACAGGTTATAGCATTTTATAGGTTAAATAGCTTAATTTCACGCTTGTCGCTTTGCATTGCCCTTCGGGCAGTCTTGAGAGGCCATGGAGTTCACCCTCATCACGAGGAGGAACAAGCTTTATTTTTTACGTAAGATCCTCATTGTAAAAAAACTCCACCCCCCTAGATTTATGAATGGAGGCTAACTCCCCCACTGCTCCACAAAAGAAAGAACTGATTTCTTTTACTACTTAAACTGAGAGTTGGTAGGGGTCATCACTTTGTCATGGTGTTGGGGTATGTTTGTAGGATACTATAGAAAGCTCTGCAAAGGGGTTTGTCGAGGATTCTACGTTCCTCGTTTTGCATTGCCCTACGGGCAATCTTGAGAGGCCGTTCCTTCCTCTCAAACTCTCCCCCCTACAGTATTTATAGGGGCTTCGTCCCTATAGACCCGTTTTCTCAAAGAGGTTGACGCAACCAGCTTTTAACCCTTCATTGTACGCCCGAATGGGTTTTTGAAGAGGTTTCTATAGAAGACTCTGCAAAAGCCTCTTTACCCCCCTCTCCCTTAGGGAGAGGGCTTGGGTGAACGCCCCCCTTCTATCGTATCTGTACAGAAAGTGCCACACTCATGATTGAACGTTATAGCCTACCCGCCATGGCCGACCTCTGGAGCCAAGAGGCCAAATACGCCACTTGGATTGATGTTGAACTGGCCGCCCTAGAAGCCCAAGAGGCCTTGGGGCATGTACCCGCAGGAGTCAGCCAACGTGTGCGAGCCAAGGCACAGGTCGACCCACAACGGATTGATGCCATTGAAGCCGAAGTGCGTCACGATATTATTGCGTTTTTAACGAACTTGGCGGAATCCGTCGGGGAAGAGAGTCGCTTTGTTCACTTAGGCATGACGAGTTCTGATTTAATTGATACGGCCTTGAACGTGCAACTTCAAAAGGCTCGCCCCTTGATTATGGAAGCCTTGGCTACCGTGAAGGAAACCCTCCTAAAGCGGGCGTGGGAACATAAAGAAACCGTGATGGTGGGGCGGAGCCACGGGATTCACGGCGAACCCATTACCTTTGGCATTAAGCTACTGGTGTGGGTGGATGAGTTGGCTCGGGCGGAACGACGCTTAGAGGCGGCGTTTGAAGAGTGCCGTGTGGGCATGGTCTCTGGAGCGATGGGTAACTATGCCCATTTAGATGTGGCCATTGAAGCCTTAACCTGCCAACGCCTAGGGCTAGAGCCTGTGTTGGCCTCCACCCAAGTGATTCAGCGGGATCGTTTAGCCAGCTTAATGAATGCCTTGGCCTTGTTGATGAGCAGTATCGAGAAAATGGCCGTCGAGCTACGCAACCTGCAACGCACCGATGTGTTGGAGGTAGAAGAAGCCTTTGCCAAGGGGCAAAAAGGCTCTTCAGCCATGCCTCATAAACGCAACCCCATTAGTGCCGAAAACTTGACAGGCTTAGCTCGCTTGATTCGTTCTTACGCCCTACCCGCCATGGAGAACGTGGCTCTGTGGCACGAACGAGATATCAGCCATTCCAGCGTTGAACGTATTATTGTACCCGATGCCATGATTGCCACTCACTACGCCTTGCATCGTTTTAACGCCCTAATGAGTAACCTGTTAGTACATGCCCACAACATGAAACGCAACATGTATGTGTACGGGGGGGTTATTTTTAGCCAACAGGTGTTGCTAACGTTGGTTAAGAAAGGGATGCTTCGTGAAGAGGCTTACCCCTTGGTGCAACGCCACGCCCATGCGGCATGGAACACGGAAGGCGGTAACTTTAAGGCGAACGTATTGAACGATGCGACCCTGCGGCAACACCTATCCCCCGATGAGTTAGAGGCTTGTTTCGACCCCAGCCCGCTGCTCGCCAACACCGATACCATCTTCCGTCGGTTTGCGAAGCCAGCCGTCTGTGTTTGATTGCGGGGGTCAGTAGTCCTAGAAACAGAACAGCTACTCCTGTTGCCTAGGTTTCTACATTAGATGAAAGAACTTTCCATAAAAAACTAAAGTTTGAGGCAATCCTACCGATAATAATAAAAGAAAGCTTATTTAAACTCCAAAAAACATTAATTTAAAACAAAAAAGAAAGGAAATGCCTCCATGCCTCCATGCTTCCATGCCTCCAGTATAACACAAACAAAACAGGGTTTACCCTGAGCGAACTACTGATTAGCTTGGCCGTACTAGGGCTGATTAGTGCCTTAACCCTGCCTAGCATTTTTAACAGCGTTAGCACAGCTCAAATGAAAGCCAAACAGAAAGAAACCATTCAAATACTGCAAGATGTTGTGTATCAAGGCTTTATGAATGGCGATTTTCAAAACATTTCCAGTTGGGGGTTTCAAAACACCACCGACCCTAGTGTGCAGTATTTCACTAGTAAGCTGGCAGGATCCACCCACTGCCCTAAGGGTATCACCACACCTCCCTGTACCCACAACCGGGCTAACTCTGGTTTGAGTCATTCTCATAATAATCATTCTGGGCGGTGGGTACTGCCCAATGGGGTGGGCGTTTGGATATGGGACTTCTCTTCTTCTCGAATTGGTTGGTTTATCGATGGTAACATGAGCAATACCACATCAACATTCCATGTAGCAGGGGCGGATCAATTGGCCATATTCTGTAATTTTAATAGTACCAACCAAACGTGGGTTACCAACGTACCCGCCAAACTAGGGCAATGTACGGCATCTAGTAATCTGACTCAACTAACCTTCTCGGCCTTGTATCAGTAAGCCTTGGGGCTGTTTGCAACGAGTTGAACCCTATCCTAATAGATGCGTCATTACGAGTCGTAGGCGTGGCAATCCCCTGCACAGAAGCGATAAGGCTAAGGAGATTGCTTCACGACGTTTACCATGACAAAAAGGTAAGGGATAAGAACGCAACATCGACTCGACGTTTGACGAGACCAACGTTCAACCCCTCTTCGCACGGGCGAATGCCCCCCTCAATAGATTTTTTCTATTGAGGGGGATGTTTTTTAAATAGACTCTATCCCGTGTTTTACCAGCTCTTTTTTAAGTTTATCTAAGGCTCCTTGCACCACACGGCTGGCACGTGAAGGAGAAATATTAAACTCCTCGCCAATTTCACGCATCCGTTTGTGCTGGAAAAATCGAGCCTCTATCAGGTTGCGTTCACGGTCGGGCAAGCGGTGCATGGCTGCACGAATAATACTGGCAATATCGCTAAACTCGCCTGCTTCTTCGGGGGTGGCACGGTCATCGCGTAGCTCGTGGGGGTTATCGGCCTCCATCATCCCATCCACCGAAAGAATACTCTCGTAAATGGCTTCTCGTACCTGCGAACGGTCTGGGCCAAAATCATCGTCAAAGCCATAGGTATCACTGGCTTCTTCCTCGTGAATGTGGCTTATCTCCTCGTCGCTTTGAGCCGCATCGTTGGTTTTAATGCCGTACCACTTATAACGATACCGCAGCTCGTTACGTACCGCCCACTTAATAGCCGTGGAAAGATAGGTGACGTTGTACTCTTTTTCGGGGTTTTTGGTAAACATTAAATACAGGGTTAAGGCACCAATGTTCACAATTTCATCGTACGTAATCAGGTGACGAGGTAAGCGACTGGCCTCTACCCGAGCCACGGTTTCAATCAGCTCCATAAAGTCTTTAATATCTCGGCTATGTACTTTACTGGGGTCAATGCTTTGGCTACGGCCATGTTCTACTTGCCGAGTGGCTCGTTTAAGCTTGCCCCGCTGTTTACTAGGGGCAATGGTGGCAGGTTGAGGTAACGCCAACGTAGGGGCGTGTTTAGGTTCCGCCAAGCGGGTGGCGTGGCTGGCAAGCATCATCATCATAGAGAAAAGGCATCCTTTTCTGTTTTTCAGAGAGGGGGGTGAACTGCTAGATAGTGTCATCATTCGTCACCGTATCAACACCAACCTAAAGGCCATAAACTCGTAACAGAGCGTCACCCGTAGAGCCTCGCCTTTCTAACGCATACGTACTAGAAAACACAGATTACCCCCTCTCCCTTAGGGAGAGGGCTGGGGTGAGGGATGTCACTAACCTAGGTATCGCCTGTGCTTCCCTCATCCTAACCTTCTCTCTAAGAGAAAGAGGGGGAGAGATAGCTCCTTTTGCAAAGGTTTTTATAGAACATCAGCAGAAAAACGAGGCCTCTACACAGGCAGTGCAGCGGCAATAAAGCGGGGTTGAAACCGTGAACGAAACAGAGAGAAAAAACCAATTAGATGACAATTAAATAAAAACAATCTTCTCTTAAATATTGATAGAAAAATAAAAACAGCTTTTATAAAGACAACACCAGCCATCGCACAAAACTAGCTCCTGCTTGTTTTTATCCTTTTAAAGAGAGAAAGAGTGTCGTAGCCATCATGATTAATCCAACAGCTTCTTTTCAACCAAACCCGTTTGCTCGCCCACCGTTGCCGCCTACCTTTGCAAGCCAAGAGGGAGCCTCCACGCCTTCCCCTCAAGCCCCCCCACTCACCCCGACGTTCCTTCCTGGGCAGGGCGTTCCCCTCAACGAGCTTAACGCTCTTGGGGTGGGCAATCCCGCCATCGCCAATAGCGTGGATCCCTTTCAAACCTTGGCTAGCCTTCAGCAGGCATTCATGCCGACGCCCTCGACCCTTTCGCCTTTACCCAGCGGAAATAGTGGTTATGGCAACACCTTACAAGCTCCATCCCCTACGTCTAGCGAACCAACAACGCCACCAGCCCCCCAAACACCCAGTGGATTCACGTTACAGGCACCACCTGGGGCTCAAGTGGTTCAAACCCCCTATGGTTACAACGTCATGGGGCCTCAAAACTTACTCACTGCCTTTAATCCGCTGGATCCTCGTATTGATTTTGTCAACCCTACAATACAAGCAGCCGTTGCGGGTGGTGCTATCGGTACCGCCCTCGCTGTGCGTCATGCGTGGCAGCCTCAAGCCCAAGGGGTTCACAACTATCGGGTTCGCCTTAATGGGCAAGACGTGTTTTTGCAGAGCCTTGAAAGCCAACAAACTGTTAAAAACATTTACAGCGATGCCCCTAACAAAGGCCTCATTGCCACGTTTGAAGATACCAACACTGCCTTTTGGGGCAAGGGGAAACAGGCTCAAAAGCTCAACCGTACAGGTAACCCTTATGTGCCTTCAAGCGTACGTTTATTAAACGATCAAGGGCAAACCGCTTACACCGTTCGCCAACTAAAGGATGGAGCCTTGCAGGCTTCCAACCCCTATCTACAGGTGCAACTCAACGCCGATGGCTTCATAACGCACGGCACCTTCAAACATCAAGGGCAGGTTTACAACGTGGTGCAAGATGGGGCAGGCCAGCCTATTTTAGAAGAATCTACCCAGTTAGGCCAACGCCTTAAACGTGGCGTGGCAGGATGGTTTAATAAAGCCCCTGATTTTAGCGAGGCTCAAACCGTTTTTAAAGCCCAACGCCAAGCCCTTATGGAACACAAGGCTTTGGGAGTGGTGCAGCAAGCAGGGGATAGCCTCAAGAATCTGCAGCATGTCAAAGATTTAGGGGTGGCACGCAATGGTTTTGATTTGGGCGATTTACTGAAAAGTGGTGCCAAAGGAGCGGCCGCCCTAGCGGGGGTTATGCTTGTGTGGCAGGGGGGTAAGTGGGCCTTACAGCACGGGATTCCGCAGTGGTTGAACCATCAGCAAGCCACGACACCTACACCTACAACGTCTGCCCCAACGCCAACGCCCTTTCAGGCTCAGGCTTAAAAGCCATTCGGCCATGCGATGAAAGCCCTTCAGCTTGTGCAATGAAAGCCATTCGGCTTGTGCAATGAGGGGTAGCACGCTGGTTGCGTAAAAAGCTAAAAAATGGGGTCTATAGGGGCGAAGCCCCTATAAATACTCTAGGGGGGAGAGTTTGAGAGGGAGGAACGGCCTCTCAAAGTCGTCTGAAAGACGACACGCAACAAGAAAACTAAGACTGTTCGGAATTATAGTGGCATTTCACTATACCCTATTTTTTAGCTCTTTACGCTTTTAGCGTTCTAGACTTAGTGTAAGCCGCCTAATAAGCCCTTCAGCTGTTGATTCAGCTTACCCTGCAAACTAGTGACCGATTTAAACTTACTGGCGTTTCGAGTTAAATCCACCATCTCGTGTTCAATATCCACACCGTTACCATCGTTGCGGTAGGCAAAGTTTTCATCTTCGGTGGTTTCAATGGCCGTCATACCAACGCTGGGGTGAGCGTAATCGGTGTAGCCGTGTTTAGCAATCAGGCTGGGGGTAGGGGCTTCTAGCAACACGCCGTAGTGTTGGGGCAGGGCAGAATTCATGCCAATATCACCCGCTTTTTTGGGTAAACTCTCAAACCCATCGGGGGTATGCTGAACGGCAATTAGATCTTTGCCAACGCCTTGGCGAGCCTCGTTTAAGGCCAAGCCGAGTTGCTCTTGAAACACCACATCACGGCGATGATAGCCAGGGGTTTCGCTGTTGGCAATGTTGCTGGCAATGGCTTTTTGTCTAGCATTGTAGCCATCTAAAGCCTTTGCCACGATATCAGTGGTCAGGTTACGAACAAGGGTCATCATGGGTGTAGCGACCTTTTTCTTCTCTCGTTACGTGCAAATTTAGACTGTGTGCGTTATACTCGATACAATTTGATTTAACTATAGAAAACTCTTCAAAAGGGTTTGTCGAGGCTTCTAAGTCCCTCGTTTTGCATTGCCCTACGGGCAATCTTGAGAGGCCGGGGCGTTCGCCCCCACAGTGAGGAGGGACAATCTCAATTCTTACGCAAGATCCTCATTGTGAAAAACCTCTCAA
>JBJTUB010000248.1:0-1453 GCA_046080465.1 Vampirovibrionales bacterium
GTACATCTTTAACAAATCCAGCTTTTGATTTTTCGCTACTTCCACATTTAGGGCAGTTCATATAGCACACACTTCTCTTTCTAAACAAAAGAAAAGTATACCATCTAATTAGTTAAATGTCTCAAATAATCTAGGGGGGAGCGTATTGAGAGGTTTTTCACAATGAGGATCTTGCGTAAGAGTTGAGATTGTCCCTCCTCGTTGTGGGGGCGAACGCCCCGGCCTCTCAACGTTGCCCAACGGGCAACACAAAGCGACAAACGCAGGAATACGCTATTTAAGATTTTAATTGGTATCACCTCCAAAGCGAGTTCCTGTTTGCCATCAGTTCAAGGTTTGTCGCTTTCGTCGTCGCACCAGTGCTCGATGTGCTTATGGCCTAGTTTCTAAGCAGGGACGACTTGCGTACTGGCTTGTCGTTGTAGTTCTTGTACTTGTTTTTCGCCCTGCTTGCCTTCACGCTCGGCTTTATCCGTCATGCCTAAACGATCGGCAATCCAACCACCTAAGGTAGCCTTTTGATCCTTTTCGCTTTGGAAGAGCTTACCTCCAACTGTGCTAATAATACCACCCACTACTGCCCCAATGGCTGTACCTACACCAGGGGCAATGAAGGTACCAATAGTAGCACCAATACCCGCCCCTAATTGCCCAGCCCCCGATTTAGCGAGCTGAGTACTTGCCATGGCACCCACAGCTCCACCAATCAACGTACCCACCCCAGGGATAGGGATGACAGCCGTACCAATGGCGGCTCCTACCAGCATACCTGCACTACCCATGGCATTCTCAATAACCATGCCATCTACTAATCCAGCAACAGCCTGCTTGTTGTTACCCTGACTAAAGCTGTGTGCAGCAAAGCCACCTTCAACTGCCACCCCAATCCACGGGGCTGCTTTACCTAGCCATTTCCCAGCCTTGCCTAGAGTTCCTATATTTTTAGCTGCCGCCTTGGCCACGTCATCACTGTTCTGTTTGGCCGCCTCAATCACGGCCTTACCCACCTCGTCGGCCTTACCCACCTCGTCGGCGTTCGCCCCTGCGGTTTTTAAGGCTCCCGATACAGCAGTTTCATTCAATGTATTTGCTGCCCCCGCTAAGCGACGATCAATACCTGCTTCGCCTGCAAAGCCTAGTTTGCGTTGAATCCACGTGAGTATATTGCCTTGTTTAAACTCTTTGGCACTAATCCCGTTTTTATCTGCGTTGTTCACAACATCCTCTAAGTTTTGTTTAGCTGTTTTAGAGGCTTCTTCAATTGCATAAACCTGAGTAGAGTTTAATCTTGCAGCAACTCCCTCCACACTGGCGGTTTGCTTCACCATTTGAGCTCGGGCGGCAGCGACTTTGGAGTCTGCATAGGCTTGGGCTTTTTTCAAGGCGTCAGGTGACGGTTCTCCCTTAAACCATCCTTTGTTGCCCGTTTGCTTTAGGTAATGTTCAACATACT
>JBJTUB010000249.1:0-3504 GCA_046080465.1 Vampirovibrionales bacterium
GTTATTCTAGGGGCTTCGCCCCTAGATACCCCTGTTTTTATTAGTAATTCTACTGATGTTTAACAACTTAAAAAGAGTTAGTCTAGGTTTAGAAGACTTTTTTCAAAACAGCTTTTAGTTAATACTCTCAATTAAAGAGTGTCATTCATCGGATGAATCTAAGGGTTCCTGCTTCGCTTCTGGCGGAGCGGGCGAGATGCTAGACGACTGGAGTGCTTTAGCCAAGGCCGCCTCTAGCGTGTTGATTTTTTGTTGCAGTTGCATCGTATGACGTTGCAATTCTTCATGGTTTAAGGTGGCTTTTTCGGCTTGCAAAGCGTGATGATAAACGTTGGTTAACTGACGCTGTTGCCACCACTGCCACACAGGGGCTAATTGCAAAACCGTAGCCATGCCCACCAACGTACCAATAGAAAGCAGCACGGCTCCTACCCATCCTGTAACGCTGGCCTGAAACGGCTGAGCCGAAGGCAAAAACAAAGCCGGTTGCTGTGCCAACCAAATAACAGCCACAATCACAATTAGCAAGGTAAGTAAGGCACTTAAAGTAAACCATAAACGAGCTAAAAACATGTTGTCACTCAATTTCTAATACCAAACTTTGATATTCTTTGTATCTTCATGTAAACTAAAAGAAATTGCAAGTACTTCCTCGTTTTTTTTAGAAACTGATTCCCTGTATGCCTTGGCAACTTCCCCTATTACCGTTAGCTCAACAAGTAGCCCAACAAGCCCACTGCAACGATGCCCTGCCCCAACAGAACATACCTTGGCATGTGTTAGAATGCGACGACGAAGCTCGCCTACTGGCCGCAAGTCAAGCGGGGGCCTTCGATGCCCTGTTGCCCGAATGGTTGCCCATGCGATACGGCTCGCATCAATATCAACACCGCCATCACGATTTTACGCTCGAAGTGCATACCCTCAAGGTGATTCATCGCACACGGCAATCTCCCTATTTTCAACGCTTATCCAAGCCACAACAACGCTTTGTTACCTTGGCTGCCTTACTGCACGATGTGGCCAAGCTGGGCTACACCGAAGCCGAACGCCCTACGGCACCGCCCGATGCCGCCCATCCTGTGAAAGGGAGTGTGATTGTTAAACAACGCTTGCCGTGGTGGGGCTACCCCCCTGATGAAACGCAAACCATGGCACGCTTGGTAGAGCATCATCAACTGTTTGGCCGTTTGCTCATGAAGCACAATCATCACGGCACAAGCCCCACCCCGCAAGAGTTTCAGTTTATCGCCTTAACCTTGCAAAGCGAAACCATGCTCGATTTATTACTGCCCCTAACCGAAGGGGATATTCGTAGCGTTAAGGCAGAGGATGCTATTTTTACCCCTGCCTTGGCCGTGCAACTGGCCGACTATAGCCAACAGGTGCGGGGTTACCTGCATCAGCTAGAAGCAGCTCGGCAAGCGAGCGGCTTAGCAACGCAACTGGCCTCTTCGGCGTGGCACTGGTGGATTCACCCCGACTACCTGCACCCTAGCGAGGCGACGTGTCCGTGTGGGTTAAATACCTTACCCGATACCATTTTGCTACCCATGCACCCCGCCCCTATCGGTCAGTTGCCTGAAGGGTGGCAGGCAGGGGTGCGGGTTCTGCCCTATGCGGATTGGGCATGGCAAGCCCCCACCAATAACGATGAAGCCATGACATTGTACTACAATTTATATCCGCATCAGCGTCGTGCGTTAGGCTGGGGGCAATCGATGGAGGAACTCACCTATCACCCACAAAGCAGTGTGTACAGTACCCACAGCCTAGCCAGTAATCCCTGTTTAAAGGAATCACGCTATTGGCAAGCCAACCCGATAGCACAACACGTAGCGATAAACGCTCAAGCGAGCGAGGCCGAACGTACTAGGCTCCATGCCAAAGCTCAGGCCTGCCACATACCTATAGAAAGCTCTGCAAAAGCCCATTCGGGCGTGCAATGAAGCACCGAACGCTAGAAGCGTAAAAAGCTAAAAAATGGGGTCTATAGGGGCGAAGCCTCTATAAATACTGAAGGGGGAGCCTTTGAGAGGTTTTTCACAATGAAGATCTTGCGTAAGAAATGAGATTGTCCCTCCTCACTGTGGGGGCGAACGCCCAGGCCTCTCAAGATTGCCCGTAGGGCAATACAAAGCGACAAGCGAGAGAATACGCTATTCAATCTTTTAAATGGTATGAGAACACTCGATAAGCCCTTTTTTAGAGATTTCTATAAAAACCTCTGAAAAAAGAAAAAGCCAGAAACGCCATCAGCACGTATAATAAAAAAGAGAGTTTAGTTTGTTTTTTTAAAGTTTGCTTGTTTAGGAGCCTCTTTTATGCGTCAACAAGTTTTATCCTTGCTCGTTCTTACCACCATGACCATACAAAGCCTTGTGCCAACCTTGGTCTTTGCTGATGGCTTAATTCCCTTGCGTCCTATTAGTAGTACTACAACCACTGCTAAAGCATCCCCAACAACGGCCAGCACAGGCAACAGCCTTAGCTCTGTTAGTGGATGGCAGCCCTTACCCAAGCTCAATAACAGCACAGGTAGCACCAGCACCGCCGTGGCACCTATTTCTAACATATTACCTGCTCTCAGCAGTACACCCACTTACACTGGTGGCGTATCTGTTCTAGCTGGGGGGCAGGTGTTTAGTGTTTGTTTAAACGAGCCTGTGTCTAGTCAGTTTATGCGTGTGGGCGAAAGCATTACAGGTACCTTGGATGCCCCCATCACAAACAACGGCATTATCTTAGTGCCTGCGGGGTCTGAAGTAGCAGGCACGGTTATGGATGTGGTTCCCGCTCGCCGAGTAGGGCAACATGGCGAAATTGACCTTCGTTTTTTAAGCATTACCAAGCCTAACGGTGAACGCATTGCAATCGATGGCGTTGTGTTAACCAAAAGTGGCGATAGCATCATGCGGGGCAACACCTACAAAGGCGATGTGTTACAAGGCACAGGTATTGCCTTGGGTTCCACGGCCGCTGGTGCGTTAACAGGTACTGCTGTTGGTGGCCTGCTAGGCGTTGCTGGCACAGGTGCGGGTGTGGGTACGGCCATTGGTGCGGCTGCAGGTGTGGGCTATGCGTTGTACCGTCGGGGTAAAGGGGTAGAGTTACCCAAGGGGAGTTACGTACAGGTGCGTTTACAAACCCCAGGGGATACTGCCAACGCATCGCCCCGTTACTAGATAGTGTCGTCATAATGCCTATAATGGGTAACTTCTGTGTCAAAATAATTCGTTTTTTCGTTATGTACTTCTGTGTATAGTATTTTGAAATATTTTTGAATCGTGGTAGACTATACAGAGTGACTGTTTTATTGAAAGGAACAACTACCATGGCTTACAGTTTAGATCTCCGAGAAAGAGCCCTCCTGTTTTCAAAGCAAGCGAGCTTAGTTGAAACAGCTAGAATCTTTCAGATAGGACTAGCCACCTTAAAAAGATGGCTTAAACGCCCTGAACTCAAAGCTTCAAAATCAGGACCCAAAGCCCCTTCTAAGCTTTC
>JBJTUB010000250.1:0-7507 GCA_046080465.1 Vampirovibrionales bacterium
CGTGGCAAGTACCAACAAACCTTACCCCTTAATAAACAATCAGACGGCACACGAAAATACTTTAGACTTCTGTTAAATATATTGCCTAACTTGCTAAAACAGGTGGCTTGTATGTCGTCGATGAGCTAGAATGTACACTTCATCCGCACTTGGCCTTGCGGATTATTGAGCTGTTCAAAAACCCCGAAACCAACCCCAAGCGGGCAAGGCTCCTTTTTAGCACGCACGATAGTATGTTCATGCACCCACAGATTCTACAAGGCGATCAAATTTGGCTCTTCACCCGAGATGAAAACGGCGATACAGAACTGAACCCGCTGGCTATTTACGAAGATTTTAACCCTGTGAATGCCCAACTCGATTATATGCGTGGTGTATATAGTAGAGTACCAGGTATTGAGGGTTAGTCAAACATGGGTTCACTCAAAGCCAAAAGTAAGAAATCTCTTTTTAGACAACAAGCAGGCTACCAGCGTTTGTTTATAGTAGAAGGTGACACCGAAGAAGCGTTATTGAAAACGACTTTTGGCGTACCAACGGCAGACCTTAAAAAAGTAGACTCTTTTAAATCTATAGCAACTATCAATCCAGATTACACAGATATTCAAAACTTATTTAAGGTTGCCAAAGGCTATACCCAACGTGATCAACGTACAGACACAGACGATGATCTGAAAAAGAATGCTCGTCTAAAAAAGCCTGAATTGATTTACGATGAAGCCTACATTGTGTTTGATGGAGACGTCATTTTAAAAGACCCTCAACACCAGCACAAGCTAACCAATGTTGAACGAGACTGTCAAGAGAATCAATGGCCGATTCAGTTTATTTTCTCGGTGCCGAATGTGGAATATGCCTTGGCCAAAGCCTTCGGTGAACCAAGCAACAGTCCTGACCCTTCAAGGTATGAATCTTTACTAAAACGAAAATACGGCCACCCAGACCATAAATCAGCACAAGGGCGTTTACAGCTTGCTAACGCTTTGAAAGAAAAACTACCCCACTGTTGTTTGGATGGTTTAAAGCAACGAGACACCAGCCTTGGCTTACGCAAAGATGCCTTGCCCAGCGAACGCCTGCAAAAACAAAAAATCCCCAACAGCAACTTGTATTGGTTACACGACCTCTGCCCCTAGATAGTGTCGTCAGCGGTGTGCAAGGGCTTTATAGAATCTCGTTGAAACTTCCTGTAAAAAAGTGGTATACTGTAAAGAGTTACCCTAAACACTAAGTGCTACGATACGAGAGCCTGATTGTTTTGTTTATTAAAAGGATGCTATTACGATGTCGAGCCTCAGCAAAGAAGCCAAATTGAAACTCGCCCAAGAAATTACCACCGCCTATGTGCGTAACGAAGCCGTGAACCCGACTCCTGAATTGGCTGCCGAAATGCTAAAAACCATCTTCAACACCATGGAAGAATTGTTGCCCGCCAAGGATACCGAACGTAAAATTGGCCTAGGCGTTTAGGCGTGTTCGCCCACCCTGTAGGATAAACGATGCCTGTATGATGATCTCGTTGCCTGTAGCTACGGCATTAGAGCTTCCTCCTGCCCCCACCGTGGTTTCTAAAAATCCGTTGGGGGTGGTTGTGTATAGCCATGTACACGAGGTATGGCAACACCTAAGTGCGGCCTTAGAGCAACAACGCCTGCCCCATGCCTTTATTTTTAAGGCGGATAGTGTGGTATCGCAACACGCTGTTAGTTTGTGGTTGGCTCAAGCCCTAAATTGCCAACACTTGGAAGCTCGCCCTAATACAACGGTTCCTAGTCAGCCCTGTGGTACCTGTGTAAATTGTCGGTGGATTGCCACGCATAGCCACCCCGCCGTGCAGTGGCTCACTCGGTTTCATGCCCCACGGGATAAAGAAGCCTCGGTTCGGAGCCAACTCACCAAAGAACTCGTCACCACGGCCATGAATCAGTGGGCCTTGCAGGCTCGCCCTAACGAGCATCGTTTAGCGGTGTTTTGTAATGCCGATGTTGTGGGAACGCTCAAGGTGCCTCCTCATGAACAATGGCCAAGCTTTGACCCCACCCATCTAGGGCAGTTTTTATTAAGCCGTGAGAACAGCCAAGGCGAGTTTATTCAAACGCAACAGTTAACTCTCCAGCCCCTAGATGCCTTTCAACTGAGTAAGGCTGTGGGCAATATGCTGTTAAAAACCTTGGAAGAACCCCCACCCCGCACCAGCTTTATTTTTTGGGTGCAAGATAGTTCTGCCCTGTTAAGTACCATTGTTAGCCGTTGCCAACTCATCACCTTTAAAAGCAAGGGGGGGATGTTAGATCATCGGGCAAGCCACCTTTTCCAACAACATGCAGGGGCAACGGTGTGGCAACTGAGCCAATGGTTGCAACGCTCGCAAGAAGCTACCCTCGCCCCAAAGCCCCTTACCCCCGATACCGAACTGGCCTTGGCCACCGAAGCCCTCACCTTGGCGACGGTCAACGAAGGGACACCCCTGCAAGGTGTGCAAGCCTTACAACGATGGGTGTTTGCCCAAGCCAGTGGGGTTCACACCCCTGAAGCCTTGGCCTTGTATCATCGGTTGCTCGCCGTATTCAACCAAGCGATACCCGCTTTGCAAAAGCCAGGCACGGGCGAGCTGATGTATTATCAGTTGACTCGTCAGTTGGTGCAAGCCTTTAACGAGCATCGTACAGGGCAAACCCTTTTGCCGTGGGTCTTTCTGCCGTTTCCTGATGAGGCCACAACAGTCGCCGATGAAGATGAACCCGATACCAACGCTAACCCCGAGGCTTTAGGAGGGCTGTTTGGCTAACCCACGTGATGATGATGCCACTCACCATTCACAAACTCAACCCCCATACGGTGGATGCCTTTAAGCAACTGCTGATTGAAGCCGTGGGCGAACCTTCCCTTGTGCCAGGGGGGCATCGTTCGGCGTGGCAACGGTGGAAAACGATTTTAAAGCGTCCGTTACTGCATGTGGTGTACCACAGTGTGGCCGATACGTTGATGGTATCGCCACGGTTGTTGCCAGCCCTGTATATTGCCCTGTTAGAGCGTCTGCCCGTGGTGGCCTGCCTGCTTCGGCAAGATAGATTTACCCCCCAGCGTTGGTATGTAGAACAAAGCCATGTGCGTGCGAATCACACAGAGGCCTATGCTCAAGTGCTGTACTATGTGTTAAGCCATTATGCGGCTCAAGGGGCGGGGTGTTTTGTGGCTTATGTCGAACCTGAGGCTCCTCTGCAAGCCCAAGTACTGCCACAGTTAGGGTTTCATCTCGCTCATCGCCGATTGTTAGGCGATATCACCCCGCAACTAGAGGCGTGGATCAAGGCCACCCAAGAAGCCCCGCCATCATCCACACCAACAGAAGACCCCCCTTGGCGATGGATGAGAGCGACACATCATCATGCCGAAGAGTTGGCACGCTGTTACAATCATCAACTACCCGATTTATGGCGACAGGCGTTACACAAACATCCTGCTCATTTTTACCCCAGCCTGAACCCCTTCAATACCGCTAAGCTGGATGACCGTTGGCAAAGCGATTTTAGCCAGCACCCGCAACGGTGGCTATGGGAACAACGCCACCCCAGCACAGGGCAGTGGCAAGTGGAAGGCTTTGTAGAGGTGATGACCTCGCCCTACAATGCCAGCCGTGTGCAGGTAAGTGTGTTTACACAGCAAGTATTTAACAAGGCGTTAACCCCTTTATTGCAGGCGTTGTTGGTGCATGTGTGGCATCATACCCCGCAACGCCCCAGTGCGGTGGCGTTGTGTTATTGGTCGTATCAGCAAGGGGTGTGGGAAGCTTTGGGGATACCGCAACGCCCAGAAACCCTGAACGAAACCTTGGTGTATATTAAAGATTATCATTGCCACACCCAGCAGGGGAGCAAAAGCAGTTTAGGCTTATTGCGGGGGGGCTTTCGTGCGACCCCCGCTCGTGGAGCGGGGTTGTCGCCTATTTAGGGTTTTTCTAACACAACTAGGCCCTTTGTTTGTTTTTATGCAGATACTTAGAATTTACTTACTGCCAAACAAAGGGTTTATAGGTGATGCTTGCTTCATGGCAACCGCTTTCTAGTCAGCCGAATCCACCGAATCCACGCTTTGCCCCCACGGCACCAGCTTCTGCTCTGCCCTCACCCGTGGTGCAGGGGTATGATCCCTTTGCTGAAACAGGGTCACCGTTTGGCCGTGAAGTTTACAACACTGGCCGCCTCGAATCGCTGGGCTTGCCCCCTGATGCCTTTAATCGCACGCATCCACCTACAGGTACTGGATTTGGAGCCTCAACCTTGCCAACGACGACGGGTTCGTTTAGTGACCCGCTTCCTCAAGCTCCACCTCCAGCAGTAGTCCATTCAAACCAATGGCTAGCACCTACGTTGGCGGTTATAGCGGGGGCAGGTACGCTTGCCACGGCAATTAAAAGACCCGAAGTTTTTACGAAAGTGCTTCCTGATGCTTTTCAATCGCTACAAGGAAAAGTGGGGCAATGGTTCAGCAAACAAGGAGCAGAGGCCGTTCAACAAACGAGCGATGATCTTGCTGGGCAAGGAACGAAAGTCGTAAGCCAAGCAAGTCATGCTTCTTCACTTTCTCCCGTAGCAACGCCTATCGTGAATAACGTGGTTGAACAAACACAGAAAGCGGTAGAAAGTGATGCCGATCGTTTGGTTCGTGAAGCAGCAGAACAGATGCAAATGGCTCAAGAGGCCATGCTCCAACGGGTGGCCATGGCCGAAGGACGGAATCAAGCGGAAGATCAGGCGTTTAACGCTGCCGCTACACAAGCCCAAAAGCTGGGTGTGGATGCGGATGCCATCGAGAACGCCAAAACCACGCAAGAGCTACATGAGTTGGTATTGGCGCATGTGGGGCGTCGTGATGCCGAACAGCTCGCCCTGAGAAACGAATTAACAGAACAGGCAAATACCGCTCGACAGGCACTTGAAGAAGCCAACACCCGTCATGCGGACGCACTCAAGCAACAACAGCAACAGGTGCGTAGCTTGGTTGTAGAAAAACAAGAGCTTACCCAACAACAGTCTAGCCTAGAGGCATCTATTAAAGAGCTTGAACTGAAGCAACAGCAGGCCGCAACAGCCAAAAGCGAAAAATTAGAGACTATTACCCAGCAACTGGTCGAACAAAAACGTCAGGCGGAAGCGTTAGCAGCACAGCTCAAAGCCAAGGATGAGGCACTAGAGACGGCCAAGGTTGAAAAAGGACTGCTGGAACAAACCAATCGTGAACAACAGGTGCTTGCAAGCAATAGCCTCGCCGTTGAAAAGCGTTTAGAAGATGAAACAAAAGCGTTGAAAAAACGGTACAATCAAGCCTTAGACCGCATGAAGGGCATGGAAGAGGACATCGCCACGGCTCGCCAAACCTTAGACGCAGAAGGAAAGGTAAACAGCAGCCTAACAGAGGTCTTGGAAAAGACTCGTACTCAACTGAGTGAGACGAAAGCCCAACAAACAGGCCAAGTAAAGAGTTTAGAACAACAGTTAACAGAGCTTCAGCAACGACACGAAACACAGGTAGCCACCCTGCGTAGAAATAGCCAAAACTTAGAGACTCAAGAAGCACTCCTTAACGGTCGAATCAAGCAGCTTCAGTCGACGTATGAAGTAGAACGCTCTGGCTTGCAATCGCAGTTGGATCAAGCTCAAAAGGCGGTGAAGGGTACCCAAGACAATCTAGCCAAGGTTGAGGCTGAGCTTGGGACGCTTAAAGCAGAACTCGCCAAAGTTAAACAGCTGCATACGGAAGCACAAACGAATTTGGATGAAATGCTTGTCTGCCTGCGTCATCGTGATGCGTTGGAACAGTTAATTACACAGGCAAAAACCTTGGAAAGTCGTGCTAAAGAACTAGAGCAACAACAAATTAAACACGTGAAACAGGCCATAGACGAAACGCTTCGTCAGGAAGGAGAGCCTGTTCTAAAGAAGGTTTGGCACTTTATCCAAGATCAAATGAAACGGAATGCCCAAGGGGATACCGATGCACAAGGACGTCATTTATTCATCGATCCGAAAGCGGGTAAAATCGATCCTCTGCAAGGAACCCGTGCCCAGCTGATGAAAGAGCGTGATGTGCTTCTTAAACAATATCAAGCGTTAAAATCGGATGCGAATAAAGCGATTGATAAGCAAAATGCCTTTCTGAGTCAGCAAGCAGCGGCTGAAGGTAAAGCTCCTGAATTGCTACAGCGATGGAGTGGGCATGGAGCAAGCTCAACGCTAGATGGGATGCAACAAACGTTAATCTCCCTCAATAAAGCACTTGATGGGAGCCTCCCTAAGCGTGCAGAAAAAAAAGCGATCCAGCTTCTTAAAGAGGAGATAACCGCTTCACAAACGCAACAAGCAGCAGCGGATCTAGCTACTAAAGAGGCTCAAGCGTTAGCCGAACGTCAAGTGAGTGAAGCTACTAACCAGAAAACCCAAGAACTGGCACACCAAACGGTTGAGATGCTTCGTACACACGCTCAAAAACTGGGGGTAGACCCTCAAGAGCTTAGCAAGGCACGCACCCCAGAAGAGGTGTTAGCTCTAGTTGATGCTCGGGTTAATCGTCGTGATGCTGAGATGACAGGAAACCTTAAAGCCTTGAGTGAGACACTCGGTAACACTCAGGAAGAACTCACCATTGTTCGAGCTGAACTCACTAAAACCCTGAAGGAACAAAAGGCAGAACTGAGTCGGCTGAGAGCAGAAACAAACGCCGCAAGACAAGCGTTGCTTCAAGAGCGAGCAACGTTAAACACTCAGATTGATAATCTAACCGAACAAAAACGAGTAGCAGAAAGCCAAAACAGCGAAGACTTAGCTAATATTACTAAACAGCTTGATGAAACGACAGAGAAAGCGAACTCCTTAGCGAAAACATTAAAAGAGAAGGAGGCTGCGTTGCGTGCAGCAGAGGCAAAAACAGGCCAGCTTGAAGCCGAAAATCGGGCACAGGGCGTGTATGCTAGCAATTTATTGGCCACTCAAAAACAATTAGAACAACAGATACAACAAACCCAACAACAGCATGCACAAGCCTTGAAACAAATGGAAGGTATGGAAGCAGAGGTACAGCAGGCCAAGCAAGCACTGGCGAAAGAGGGCAATGCGAACAGTACGCTCAACGAACAACTAGGGCAAGTACGCAAGCAATTAACCGAACTTCAAACCAATCAAGAAGCCAAAGTCAGCGATTTACAAGCGACGTTGGCCACCAAGCAAGCCGAATATGAAAAGGCCGTAGCCACCATTCGTAAAAATAGCCAAGGGTTAGCTTCAGCGAAAGAAGCAGGCGATAAGAAAATCGCCCAACTAACGCAAGACCATGCCCAACAACGTGTCTTGTTGGAAGATAAGCTCAGGCAAGCCAACGAGACTGTGCAAACTACGCAACAAAAACTCACGCAGGTAGAGACCGCCTTAACCTCTGCCCAAAAAGAGCTGACTCAAACCCAAGGCACGCTTCACGCAAAACAAGGTGAGTTGGCCGAATTGCAGGCCAAGGT
>JBJTUB010000251.1:0-904 GCA_046080465.1 Vampirovibrionales bacterium
AGCGATTTACGTCATTGGATTGCAAGATTTAAACGGCGAGGTAAGGTTGTCTCTCGTTCACTGAAGGATATGGAGCAAGCGATTGCGTTTCATTTTCACAGAGTCAATACTAAAGCTATTTAGTTAATACTCTCGAAAAAAGAAGAGGGGCTGTTGATAAGCCCTCTCTTCTTTTTTGATGTTCTTTGACTTTTAATTAAAGCATGAACGCTTTCGTTTACTTGCCTCTTAAAATCTGTACGGCGGCACCGGCACCCGCCCCTAGGCCAGCCCCAGCAAGCTTGTTTTTCTTGGTGATAGTGGCGGCCCCTAAACCAATAATCGCACCGTTAGCGACACCTTTGGCTACAGGGCGTTTGCGGAAGGTGGAAGCAGAGTTTACCAAGCCGACCCCTGCACCTGTACCTGCCCCTACCAAGGCACCGCCTTTAAGGCTTTTGCCAGAAATAGCAGCGGTACCCAAGCCTGCAGCGGCACCAATGGCACTGCTACCTAATACTCGTTTAACGGTATTGTTTGTTTCGGCCTGAGCGGTGGAAGCACCCACCATAGAAGAGGCCACAAAAAAGACGGCTAAAAGGGTTGCAACAACACGAGACATCATTTTTTTCATCTGACAATCATTAAACTCCAATTAATACACGAGTAACTAACTATAACAACAAATAACAATACAAGTGAAACAGGAAACCTTAATTACTATAATTGTAATTTTAGAGGTTGTCAATTTTTAAATACGCTAGAGCTTAACATTTGTTACATTTAGGGGCTGTTTGCAAATAGTTGCACCCCACTCCCAATAAATACGTCATTGCGAGCCGTTAGGCGTGGCAATCCCCTGTACAGAAGCGATAAGGCTAAGGAGATTGCTTCACTACGTTCGCAATGACGCACGTTTTTAATA
>JBJTUB010000252.1:0-9362 GCA_046080465.1 Vampirovibrionales bacterium
GGGGTTGTGAGTGTATTCAACCGTCTCATACCGCCCGCACACCGCCGAATCAGTCGCCCGAATCAACAGATTCGTTTAGCTGCCGACTTGCCAGCCACGGTGCATCGCCTTCGAGAACTCTGACTTTTAGGGTCTCCTGTCGCAGGGGCGAATGCCCTTTGACTTTTGGGTGTGTTCTTGTTACAGTTGTAAATGTTTTGTAAGCTTTTGTCTTAATCCTTTAGAAAAACGTCGTCCATGCCTAGCCCCTCTAGCCCTTCTGCTCAACCCATTATAGTTCAAAAGTTTGGTGGTTCTTCCGTCGCTGATCCCGAAAAAATAAAGCACGTTGCCAGTATTATCCGTACAGCCCACGATGCTGGTCATCGGGTTGTGGCCGTTGTTTCAGCCATGGGCAAAACCACCGATGGTTTAGTGGCTCTTGCCAAAGAAGTCACCAGCAACCCCAGCGGGCGTGAGTATGATATGCTCCTTTCCACAGGGGAGATGGTATCGGCTAGCCTGATGGCCATGTGCCTACAGCAACAAGGCTATAAAGCCATCGCCCTCAACGGCCAACAAGCAGGTATTGTTACCGAAGATATGTACAACCGTGCCAGAATCTTGGATATTGATACCAGCTATTTACAACAACTCCTTAATGATGACTATATTGTTATTGTAACAGGGTTTCAAGGTGTGAATAAACATAACGAATTCATTACTCTGGGGCGAGGCGGATCGGATACCTCGGCGGTGGCCGTGGCAGGAGCCTTAAAAGCTGAACGTTGCGATATATACACCGATGTGCCAGGGGTGTTTTCAACGGATCCTCGGGTGGCTCCCAACGCTCAAAAAATGGATGAAATTGCTTACGTAGAAATGTTAGAACTGGCTCGTCTTGGTGCTAAAGTGCTGCATCCTCGTTCGGTTGAAGCGGCTCGCCGTTGGGATGTCAAGGTGTGCGTCCGTAGTACATTTTTACTTGAAGATAAAGGAACGCTTGTGGTGGATGAAGCTCAATTATTAAATCTAACAGACCGTGCTATTGCGGGCGTGGCCTGTGATAAAAGTCAAGCACGGGTGGCCGTTTGTGGTATTCCTGATGAACCAGGTTCGGCGGCACGTATTTTTCAACGCTTGGCTCAAGAAGGCATTAGCGTAGATATGATTATTCAGGCCATGGGTAGCGAACCCAACACCAACGATATTGTCTTTACCGTTAATACTTGGGATTTACAAAATGCCGATACTTTGTTAACTCGGTTGAAAACAGATTTTGGTGCTAAACGTATTGAGCTTGATGCGGATGTGGCCAAGGTATCGATTGTGGGTGTGGGTATGATTGATCGCCCTGGCATTGCGGCTGATATGTTTAGTGCCATGGGCAAGGCCAACATCAACATGAAAATGATTTCTACCTCAGAGATTAAAATCAGTGTGCTGGTAGATAAAGCTCAAGCCGATGATGCCGTGCGTGCCATTCATGATAGCTTTTTCATTGATGAAGAGCAACGCCACTTGGTGGATACCAAACTCGGCTATTAGAAGCCCCCCTTAAATGCTAAGGTTTTGCATTTCATCGCTTAGCTCATGCCTCTTGCGTCACTTCTATTTTGAATCTACACCCTATCTAAAGGATGAATAACAATGAGTTTGATTCATTTAAAAGCAGACAATCTCGGGCCTTGTGAGGTATGGGATATTATTTTTGGTGAACGTTTGACCTTAATTACGGGTGATAATAGCGTTGGTAAAACGCTTATTTTAAAAACTATTTTTGAAACCCTAAGTGGCCAAACACCTAAAATTTATGCACCTACCATTGAAGATAACAAAGGTAAACGAGAGGTTTCTTCTATTTCTTGGGAGCTAGAATCGAATTGTTTAGGGGCTTCACTTAAGAATCCTAAAACAGAAGTAAAAAAATGGAACCTACCTAAAGATACACAATCACAACCAAGTACAGAGGCCATTGCTTTAAAATACCCCCATTTAGTTATTTATTTTAAAGCCGATGGAAGCGTGATTTATTTAGATCATCATCATAATCAAAAACATAAAAGTAACCAGTTTTATTCGTTCCATCAAGAAAGTTTGACAGCTGCTCAACTTGCTGAAAACTTTATGACCGATTGGCGAGAATGGAGTACAACAACCTCCAGTGGACGAGGCGAAAAATTAAAAACAGTCCTTAGATCACTATTTAGAGATATTGAGGGTGGCAGCAAACACAATGTCAAGCTACATCCAACAACCGCCAAAACAGCCATTCAAGCTCAATCAGACGCTCCTTTCTTCAAACGTACTGCTATTCCTGTTGTAGATTTACCTTATGAGACAAACGTACCATTCACACATTTATCTGAAGGTATGAAGCGTATTTTTTGTATGGCTTATGCCCTCACTAATTACTTATGGGATGGAAATCGTATTGATCATTTACAAGAGTTACTAAAATCGGAAGGTGGCGATATTGTTATTTTGATAGATGAATTAGAGCAGCACCTTCATCCACAATGGCAACGAGTCATGATACGAAATCTGCTAGCCACCATTAAGCAATTTGTCGGTAAAAAGGCATCTACGATTCAAATCATTGCGACGACTCATTCTCCGCTGATATTAACGGGGTATGTTCCTAAGTTTAATAAGAAAAAAGATAAACTGTATACGTTTTTAACAGCAAACGATTCTCGTCAAGTTAATTTAAAAGAACAAGAAGACCTTGACTCATTATATCGTATAGAACATACATTACTCTCAGAGTCCTTCGGTTTGAAATCTACTTGGCCTTTATCTGTCGAGCAGTTGAAACAAAACATCCAAGAAAAAATCAAAGCCACCGAAAAGATAGTCACCCAAAAAGAGATAGATGATTGGGATAGAGAGATTCAAGCCCTACCACAACGAGAACCGTTAGTAAGTGCTTGGCTATTTGATTACAAGCCTCGGTTAGAAAAACGCATAACACCTAACCGAGGGGAGTAATGTCATGGTGTTACCCTTAACCTTACAACCTGATCCGTTTCCGAATAATAGTTATACTCGCTCAACCTATAAAAAATATTACCGTCCAAAGTTGAGGGAGGCCTACCATGATATTTGTGCCTACACTGGCTACTCTCTTGCTGGTAGACACGGAGAGTTAGAGCATTTTAAATGTGTGAAGTTTTACCCTCATCTTCAGCAACAATGGGATAACTTTTTATGGGCAGAATGGAAAGTAAACAGAACCAAGAAAACCAAAGAGCTGCCGTTACACCCTAAATATATTGAGCTAGGTTGGTTTCACTTGGTGCTAGATTTAGGCGAAGTGGAAGTTGGGGATGCTTGCCCTAAGGAACAACGGCCTGCAGTTCAGGACTGTATCAATAAGTTAGGCTTGAATGATCCTACCTTAATTACCCTACGTTTAGACTTTTGGAATAACTATCAAACAGAAGAAATGAGTCTTCAGTTTTTGGAACAAAAGTTCCCCTATATTTATTATGAGGCTCAGCGGCAAGGGCGTTTATAACATTAGCAATACCGATTCGCCGTTTGATGCAATCAACGCTCGGGGATTCAGTCGGGGGGCATTGTGTAGGCGACACCCTCTTAATGCGTGGAGGAAGGGGTTCGCCCCTCATCTAAAAGAGCTTGATACGAAGCCAAGGGCCCTAAAGACCAACTGAAGTTTTGAGAAATAGCCTCAATCTGCATGGCTTGATACGCTGTGGGTGTGTGGCTATAACCAATGTAGGCACGCCATAATTCTTCAGCAAGTAACTGGGCGTTATGCTCAACATCGTCGGCTAAATGGGTGTTAAACCAAATAGCGTTGGGGGTTAAATAGCCCGTATTTCCATGGCTAATGGTATCTTTCAAGCCCCCCACATGGGTGGCGACTACAGGCGTTCCGCAGGCGAGGGCTTCCATTTGTACCAAGCCACAGGGTTCAAACTTACTAGCCACTACAAAGTAATCGCTTCCCAACATGGCCATGTTTTTTAAGGCTGCATCAGGGGTATCTAACAACACAATGGCTCGTGCTTGCTTGCCTCGTTTATCACGCACGAGCTGTTCTTTTAACGTCAACCAAGGCCGACGGTAGGTTTCATCGCCGCTGCCTTGCACCACCACCCCAGGGAGCGGTAGCAACGGTTCGTTTGCTAAGCGACGAACGGTATTCTCGTCGTGAAGCCGATTCAAGAGAGCTTCTATGGCCAAGGCAAACTGATCAAAGCCTTTTTGATCGACCAAACGCCCGACGGTGTAAAAAATCGGAGCCTTCGCCTCAATCACGCTGGCATCGGTAATATCACGCAGTACCACAGCCTCGTGCAAGGGATGCGTGGGTTGATGCACCTGAGCCAACCATGAACGAAACTGTGCTTGATTGTGTTGGCGAACCTTTAAAAAAGCCTGTTGCTCTTTTTGAAGCTGCGAACCAAACACCACACTACGGTTAGAAAGCACGGGTAAACGAGCATCGGCCTGTTTGCCCTGTTGGGTACTATAGGTTTGCACGGTGGCCCAAGCGGGATTCACCGCAAGCAGTGGTTCTTTAAGTTGTTGAGCCAAGGTAGCACCCACATGCTTAGCCAACCACGCCTCAGTCGGGAGTAAATCCGCTTTATCGTACCCGTTGGTAATGCCACACAACGTGCCATATCGCTGACGGTACGCCAACAACGGACGCATCACCCCACCCAAACTTTCGTGCTTAGCAAGCTCTTGAGCGTAGTTGGGCGACACCGCCACCAACGTATCGGCACAACCCACCGCCATACGCAGTAAGTTAAAGCGATTTTCAACGGCAATGTTTTTCATCAAACTGGGCGGCACGCTTGCCTCGTTCGGGGCATGAGCCAACTTCATCACCCGAGCCGCATAGGTATCAAACAGCAGGTTGTATAAATATTCTGTCTTTTGATGGTCGCCTAAACGATGATTAGGATGTTCGCCTTGATAAGCAAAGTTATGCAATAGTACATGATGTTGTTGTTGTTTGGCTAGGTGTTGCCCCCAATGCGTGTAGTGTTGATGCACCCACGTTTGTTGCTGAAGCGTTAGGGTGCTTGCCTGTTGCACGCAAGCCTGATACCGATCTTCGGCTTGATAGTAAGCCGTGTAGCGACTCAAGGCTGCCACGGCTCCCACTTGCCAATCGTTCAGTAATAAGGCATCGGGTAAGGCAAGCTGGGGGGCGGGGGTACGGTTTAAGTAGGCTTGAGCTTGAGCATCCACCACCGCCCACTGCAAGGCATTCAACACCCGACTAAAAAACGTGAATCGCCGAATCTCTGCAAAACGGCTACCCACATACGGGTTCAACGATTTCAGCGGTTTGTTGGTGGAAATATCAAAGAAGCTGCGGGTATGGGGGGCAGGCTCGTGATGAATCAACAACAAGGGCAAGCCGTTCAACTGCGTTTCATACACCCGAATACACATATGGCGGTAGGCGTGTTCGGTTTCGCTTAGCACCAAGGCAACTTCATCCCCATCGGGGGTACGCTCTAAATCGGCCACGGGTAGCGTAAACTCAAACACCAGGGTCACGGGTAAAGCCAATAACAGCTTAGGGGCAGTCGTATCGCCGTGTTGCACATGGCAATACTGCAACTGGCCTGTACGGGCATCTTCTTCTAAAAACAGGTGTGTTTTTTGCTTATTCACCCGTTGCGTGCCAACATACAGGGGCATCACGAGCAAGGGCGTTGGGCCACCGTGCTGGGCTTGAGCCTCTAAAAAGCTACGAGCCAACCCCACGGGTACTTCTGCCAAGCCCCCAGCTTTTATATAGCCACTGGCTTCTACGGTGGGTAGCCAGACGGTTTGAGACGTTTGCGTCACGGCAGGTTGTTTAAGTTTCCATTCGCCTTGCATGGCCTTTTGTGCCAGCAGTTCGGCAAAGGCTTCTTTTTGCCACGGAAACGTGCGTCGCCAAGGTTGCCCTTGAGGCGTGACAGAAATACGTTGTTCAATGGGGTGCATCAAGTTTAAATCGCATCCCCAAACATGGACTCCTTGGGTGGTGTAGCGTTCGTAATTGGAGGAAGCAGGGGGCATAATCGAGGCAGCACTCATAAACGGAGCAGGGGGCGTTGTGCCACGGCTGGTTTCTAATGAAGGGGGGGTGGGAGTGGCAGTGGCACCGTTGGTTATCACGGTGGCGTTTGATGGTGTTATGGCAGGTTGAAGGGTGCTGTGTGTGGTTGTCATTTTTTTAGGATAGAATCTCATACCAAACTAGAGAAAGATCTACAAAAGGGGTTTTTGAAGTTTCTAAGTTCCTCGCTTTGCATTGCCCTACGGGCAATCTTGAGAGGCCGTTCCTCCCTCTCAAACTCTCCCCCCTAGGTTTATTAACGGGGGCTAACGCCCCCATTGCCCCCATTTAGGAAAGTCTCGGTGAGCGAGCATTTTAAAAACGTACGGAAAAATAAGGATTTAACTATAGAAAGCTCTGCAAAAGCCTATTTGGGCGTGCAATGAAGGATTGAACGCTACTTGCGTAAACCCCTTTGAGAAAACAGGGGTTTCTAGGGGCGAAGCCCCTAGAATAACTTAGGGGAGAGAGTGTTGAGAGGGAGGAACGGCCTCTCAACGTTGCCCTTTAGGGCAACTTAAGGCGGAAAGCTAACATACCTCTAGTTAACACTCTCAACCTACTTTATTATAAGGAATACACACCTCGGTGTCTAGCGATTTGTTGCAACTTGCCTTGGTTTCAGAGATAATACCCCCATGATGATGCGTTTTATCTCTTTCAACGAAGCCATTCAAACCGTTAAACAACACTTGCAGATTGAAGAAGTTATTGGCAAGTTTGTTCGGCTGAAAAAAAAAGGACGTCACTATTCGGGCTTGTGTCCTTTTCATAACGAAAACACCCCCAGCTTTGTCGTGAGTCCTGAGAAGGGTCTGTACAAGTGCTTTGGTTGCGGGGCCAGTGGCGATGCCATTAAGTTTATTCAAGAGATTGAGAGCAAAAGCTTTTACGAGGTGATTCAAGAAACCACCGAAGAGCTAGGCTTGCACATTGAACGCAGCACTCAAGAAGATAAACAAGCCCGAGCCACCGCACTGGATGAACAGCAAAAGCTAGTGGTGTTAAACGAAACCGCTTGGACGTTTTTTCAGCAACAGTTGCAGGGGCCTCATGGCGAAGTGTGTCGTGGGTATTTGGCAGGCCGACACTATGATACCGAGTTTTGCAAACAGGTAGGCCTAGGCGTGGCGTTGGATGCGTGGGATGCCCTAACCACCCACCTGTTAACGGTGTTGCCGTGGTTGCAAGAAACGCCCCAGCTCATGGAAACGGCAGGCTTGGCGGGCTTGCGTCAAAGCGGACAAGGCTATTACGATAAGTTTCGAGATCGGTTAATCATTCCCATTCATGATGCCCGCAACCGTGTGGTCGCCTTTGGTGGACGCACCTTAAGTGCCGAGGGTCAGCCCAAATACCTGAATTCGCCCGAAACGCCCGTGTATCAAAAAAGTCAGTTACTGTATGGCTACCCCATGGCGCGTGACGCTATTCGGCGAAACAAGCGTGCCGTGGTGATGGAAGGCTACTTTGATGTGCTACGAAGCCATCAGGCAGGCTTGCAGGAAGCCGTGGCAACCTGTGGCACGGCCTTAACCGAGGAGCATATCAAGCTTCTGTTTAAAACAGGGATTGAAACCTTGGTACTCTGCTTTGATGCCGACAAGGCAGGCCAGCAGGCGACGCTGAATGCCTTGGATAAACTCGCCCCATTTCTACAACGCAACCCCATTAAAGTGCGGATTGTACGCTTGCCCAACGGCAAAGACCCCGACGACTTTTTCACGCAACACACACTCGAACACTTTAATCAACTGGTAGGCAACAGCCCCGATGGCCTACGGTTTCAACTGGATTTAGCCCTTAGCGGGGTAGATGTGCATCACCCAGAGCATCAAGTGGATGCCGTTCGGCGGTTGTTGCCGTTGTTGGCCAATGTGCATCAACCCTTAGTGCAAAGCCAGTTGATGACCCACTACGCCAGCGTGCTACACATTAGCGAAGAAACCCTCCGCTTGGAATTGAAGCGGTATCAGGGCGTGCAACAAAGTCAGTTAAGTTCTAGCGGTACCCGTGGCAACAGCAACGGATTGACCAATCAGGGCGGGTACGCTAGCAGTGGCCTAAAACATACCCAGCCCCGCCAAGGAAGCTGGAACGCCCAACCTACCACGCACGAAAACTTTGATGAACTGCGTCAAACCCTCGCCAAACGCAACGATGATTTTGCCCTAGAGCGTCAGTTGTTGGCCATGGCCCTTAGTAGCCAAAGTCTGCTGGCACACGTGACGCCTACCTTGCTAGAACTCCCTTGGCAACACGCCCCCTTGGCGGAGCTGTGGTACCTCATCGCCTCTGTCGAAGGCGATAGCCCCGCCGAACGCTTGACCCTTGCCCAAACCCTGATAGAAACGGATGATTTACGTCAGTTGCTGGTGGATGTAGGTATGGATGCCGAGCATTGGCACGAGAGCCTCGCCTCTTCAAAAAGCACCCCGCTGTTGGCGTTTAATCAAATGTTGAAGCGATGGCAACAACGCCAACGCCAGCGGGAACTGGTGGAACAGAACCAACAGTTTCGTCAGCAAGAACAACGCCAGTTTCAAGCCGCAGACGTGGCCGCAGGGGAAGCAGCGATGAACACCGATCCAGAGGACACTCCCCCAGCCGAGCTGTGGGTGGATGCACCGCCTGATGAGGTTGCCAGCTTGCCCCCCCCCAGCCTAGAGGAAACCGCCTTAGATTTACATTATCAGGTGTTGGAACACAAACTCAACGAAGAACCTGTTTAATTCAAGGGATGCGTTGCAGGGCAAAAGCATGAAAAGATTTGACTAGGCGTGTGTTTGAGCTATAGAGTGTGATTCTTTGGCCTGAATTGCGTAGCTCTGAAGGCCAAAGTGGGGTCAAGGGGGAGCATTCGCTCTTGCATGAATAGAACTTGCGTAAAAGCTTAGGCTGTTGGGCATTCATCGCACGGGCGGAAGCCTTCCCCGCTTGGCACCCACCAGCTAGAGGTAAAATCACTAAAGAAACTCGAACGGGTAAGCTAAAACCAGCATCCTACAAAGAGCAAACCCTTTCTCTGTGGGGGATTGCCACACTTCGCTCGCAATGACATAGGGGACTTAGGTTCTCATGCTTTTGCCCTGCCCTTTCTATAAAAGTTCTTGACAGTTCAATGACTTTAAAGGTATTATTACAAAATGAGATTTATATCTCTTCATTTTTTTAAGTGGTTGATTTATCAGGAGCAGTTGATTGTTTATCAAAGGCTCCGTTTTTTTGCCTATTTTTTAAAGAAACGCTAGTGTTTTTCAAAACATCCACGTATACTAGAAATACT
>JBJTUB010000253.1:0-17936 GCA_046080465.1 Vampirovibrionales bacterium
CTTTCTACAGCCACCCTTAGCTCTGAAGGTGCTATCAACACTGCCAGCCAAGAGGCCAAAGAAGAAGGCTTGGCGGCCATGGTGGATTTCCGCACCAATATTATCCGTGCCTACAATGCGAGAGAACGCTATACGACGGGGTTTCAAGCGAGTAACTTACCAGGATTCCGAAACGATGTTGAGTTTACTAATAAACGTTTTTACGTCATGAATGATGCGTTTACAGGGGCGGTGGCTAGCCCTTACCAAGTAACAGCACGCCTAGTAGGTAACCAAAGCCCCTATACCTTAAGCGTGGTGGCCAGTGGTAATGGTATTCGCTATGTACTGCAACAACGCTTTAGTTTACCAGATTTTGCGTACAATGCGTGGTATCATAAACGTAGCATCTATCGTGATGCGGTGGGTATGTTACAAAGTTCTATTCACCGTAGTTATCTTTATCAAAGCAATAGCAACAAATTTCGTGCTAATTACGATGAAGCGGTGTTGGCTGGTAGTTATGGAGCATCCAATGCACAACAAGGAATTAGGTGTGCTAGCCCATTCAATACTACGTCATGTTTTCCTAATCACTGGGGCAAACAAGTTCAGTATTTTCTCAATTTAGGAGGCGGTAGGATTCCAATAGTACTAAATTTTGACACCTCTGGACCCACTTTCTTCACTAGCAATATAGCATTTCTTGGGCTGATTGGTTTCACTAATAAAACTACTCCAGGCTTCGTGTTTTTCGGTTCTGGTGATGCTGCTCTTTTGAAAGAGGCAGCTTTCATTGCTCACCCAGGTTTCGCAGGATCTTACCCAATAACAGCACCCACAACTCCTCAAGGGATATTAGCATACAGTACGCAACCAGCATTTGAGGGGGTTTACCCAGGAATAATACATACATCAATTAATGAGAGCCTGATCTATCTTAAGGTGTTTGATACACCTTTTCAGTTCACAACCCCTAACAATACCCACGTCCAGCTTTGGTTTAACAACCTAGGTTTGCAACCTAATTTAGACTGGAGCGAAGAAACGATGTGGGATCGCACGTTTGGCCCTAACGGTGTACAAGGCTAAAAAAGGTGTCTCCTCTAATTAGCACCAAACACGTTTTTCCAGGGTTCTTTGCCTTCCAGTAAATCACGGTTAAGCTCACCCTCGCTATCGCTTACCAAGGCAGCGACAGCACAACTGGCCACCACACCCGTTACCGTGCGTAGCATATCCAGCAATCTATCCAACGGCCACAATAAAGCAATGGCGGTACTTAACACACTGTAATTATCGCCCAAAGCGTTAATGACAATGGCCAAGGTCAGCAACCCAGCACTTGGCACGGCGGGCGTGGCAATCGACGCGAAAATAGCAAACACAAAGATCAGAACCAGAGCCTTGGTACTTAAGGCTAAGCCAAACGCTTGAATTAAAAACAGCACGGCCACCACTTCAAACAACGTGGTACCTAACTTATTGATGCTGGCCCCTGTGGGCAACACAAAGCTAGCAATACGGCTTGAAATACCCGCCCGTTTTTCGCAACAGGCCATAGAAACAGGCAAGGTTGCCGAACCGCTGGCCGTACCAAAAGCCACCATCATGGCTTCTGAAAGGGCTTTGTAAAACTGTACAAAGTTAATTCTTGCACCAAACCACAGCACCAAGGGTATTAAAGCAAACAGAATCAGCAGTAGGCCAATGGTCATACACAGCATGTAAGGGGCTAACAGCTCGAATAATTGCGAACCCGTTGTGGCTACCGCAATAAACGATAACGCAAACACCCCAGGCACAGCGGCCACAAAAATCCAATCCGTTAGCTTCATGCTGGTTAAATACAACCCTTCAAAAAATTGGGTGACCGTCTTTACCGAATCACCCAATACGTTTAAAGCCGTTGCAAACAACAAGCTGAACATCACCACAGGCACCAACTGCATGTTGGCCAACGCCTGAATAGGGTTTGCTGGAATAAGACCTAAAATAAGTTCCTTCACAGAAGGGGGCGTTTGTGTTGCTTTAATAAGTTCATGCGGTAAATGCTGAGCCAAAGTGTGAATGGGGTGCGAAGCATCCGCAAAGGCTACCCTTAAATTAGTGCCAGGCTCTAGCAGTAAGGCCAAGATCATACCAATAACCGCTCCAGAGACCATAAACAAGGCAAACCAGCCAAACACCTTGCCACTTAAACGCCCTAGTTGTCGACTATCCCGCAAGCCTGTAACGCCCACAATCAGCGAACTGACGACCAAGGGTAAAATCAGCATATTAATAAGCCGCATGAAGGCCTGACCCACCACCTCTAGCACTTCAATGAGGGGTTTAAACGCTTCGCCTTGGCAAAAAGCACCCAAAACAGAACCTAACAAAATAGCAAACAATATATGCCAGTGGCGTTTTGTGCCTAAACCAATGGCCAATAAAACCATCCATATAAAACGAGACATAGTTAACAGGCACCTTATATCGGAATTAGAACTAGACGTGTTACAAAGACGTTTCTTTCTGTACGAAGAGGAAGATGTTAAAACAAGGAAAAACAGAACAGAGCTAGGTTTGTGACATCCCTCACCCCAACCCACCCTCTAAGAAAAAGGGGTGTTCGCAATGACGGAAGAGTTTTTGCTTTTGCAGAGGGTTTTATAGCTGTTGTGTAAAAAGTATTTAGCCCTTTACATTCTATGCCATTAGTCCAAATAGAAGGGGGTGATAATTTTACCCTTGCCTTCTGCGTATTCTACCGCCGTTTGTTGCGTACTACTGTTGTGAAACAAGAAGATAATCAACTGATCGCAGGCATCCACAATGGCACGGTTGCACAAACGACTCGCGTCGGCCAAGGGCATCATGTTCCATTCAGGATGCTCTTGAATGTTGGCAACACCAATCAGTTCATCTTGCACATCTGAAGGTTGCTGGCCTAAGGTTTGAGGTAAAATAACCAACAATTTTTGAGGGTTGGCTCGCATGGCTCCACGGATGGCAGCGGCGTTCGCACCCGAAGCCCCCCCTGAGGTGACAATGGTATTACCATCACGCACCAAGGTATAGGCAATGGCTTCAATCAACTGTTGGTGTGCCAAGGGAATATTACGGCTACCAATAATGGCGATATGCTTGGCAGGTTGACGCAAGGCCGTAAACTGAGCCGCAAGCTGATCAAACGGGTCGGCACTATCCAAACCAGGAGCTACCGTGCCAGCGGTGCCTGAAAGTGACGAAGGCGATTCTGAAGCATTATCAGAAAAAGAGGCTGTACCACTGACGGTAGCAACAGGAGAGACACGATCAGGAAGAGAGTTCATGTTTATCATTTGAGTAAGGGGTCCACTTCATGCCATACAGATGCAAACAGAAAAACAGGAAACAACACTTAATGGCATTCACACAAAAACTAAATTCGTCATAGAAACGACAAACTGTTATTTTACTAGTTTAGCATAAGTGTGTGGTGAATGGCTAGGTGCGAACACAAAAAACTTTTTTCGCACGTTCTAGCGTTTTATTCCCATTTCGTAGATTAAATAGCGTCATCCCACGCTTATCGCTTCCCTTTGCCCTACGGCCTCTCTACGTCACCGCAGGTGACACAAGGCGACAAGCGTAGGGGTACGCTATTTAAGTTTTTAATTGGTATTACGCTATGTTAAACCCAAAGTTGGTATTATTCCCATTCAACCGTAGCGGGAGGCTTACCCGTTACATCATAATAAATACCCTCAAGGCCTTGCTGACTCGTCGCCAACGCCTGCCCTAGCTGACTCAAAAAGCCATACGCAAACTCTTGGCCTGGCCAGGCGGGGCGTGCCGTCATAAAATCGCTCGTTACCACACCACGCACTGCCAAGCTTCTTCTGCCTTGGTTTTCGGTATCTACAGGCAACATAACCGTTAACAGTTGGCTAATGTGGTTAAACTGGGCATGTGCCATGGCAAACTGAGTGGTGGCATCATCCCACTGTTGCAAGGTGGCAATCACATCGGGTTGTAACGTTGTGGGGGTAATGGTTTTAACGGCCTTGGGCAAACGGAAGCTGGGATGAATATTCAAGGCCAAGCGGTTAATCGCCCGAATGCGGTTAGGAATCTCTCGGGCGGCTTGGCGAATGCGATTAAAGCCTGCATCGCTATCCCAGTTGCTGTCTCCTTGCAAGGCTCCTGCAAACGAGTAGGTACGCCCATCGCCCTGTACACCCACGGTGCGAACTGGCAATAAAACGGCCTCTAAGCCATACTCACTGGCCACCTGCTGAAGCTCTGCGTTTAGGGCATCGTAGGTTTCCAGCCCAAAGGGCTCAGTGGCACACAGGGTTCGCACGCCCAAACCAGGCCCGGGGAAGGGCTGACGAATGACCAACGCTTCGGGCAGGCCTAACAACCGCCCCACTTCACGCACTTCATCTTTATGCAAATCACGGTTCGGCTCCACTACTAAGCCTTTTTCACGTTGTTGCTGAATCAAGGGTACATCGTTATGATGGGTTTTAATTTTATGTGCCGTTTTTGATACCTCCTTATTACCCGATTCAATCAAATCTGGGCGGAGCGTCCCTTGGGCTAACAGCACCTTATCGGGGTTTAAGCCCGCCTTGGCGAAGGTTTCTCGCATTTCATCATCAATCAGCTTAAAGAAGGCATCACCTATCAAGCGACGCTTCTCCTCAGGGTCGGTGGCCTCGCACAAGGGGCCAATGGGTTGCCCTTCGTCATTCACACTCATAAAGTTCAAAAACGCCTCTTGGGCATCCAACCGCTTCAGGTGCTTTAGGCCAATAGCCTGCAACGCATCGCACACCAAATCGCTTTCATTCAATCGCATTAAGCCCGTGTTCATATGCACGGCGTACACCTGCTCTGGGGCGAGGGCTTTCACCAAGGCGGCCGCCACTACCGAGGAATCTACCCCGCCAGAAACCAACACAAACACAGGGTGCTTGCCCACTTGCTCACGCAATTCTTCTAGCAACCCCTCTAGGCGGTTTTCAAGCTTAAAATTGCCCGTCAACTGACACACGCCATACAGAAAGTTTTTCAGCATCACATCGCCGTGCAAGCTTAGCTCTACTTCAGGGTGAAACTGAAGCCCGTAAATGTTGCGTTCCGTGTTGGCTACTGCGGCTACCACAGCCACGGATTGGCCGTTCACCACAGAGTGCGAGGTAGCAATTTGCACAAAGCCTTCGCCTAACTGCGTGACACTATCGCCATGACTCATTAGCACTTGTTCTTTAGCTTCTAAACCTTCAAAAATAGGGCTATCGGTATCAATATCAATCAGGGTTTCACCATATTCTTTTAGGCTACAACTTTCCACCGTACCACCAAAGTGTTGGGTTAACAGTTGCATGCCGTAGCAAATACCTAGCACAGGCACACCAAGATCAAAAATAGCAGGGTCGCAGCTAGGGGCATCGGCTTCATACACAGAGTGAGGCCCGCCAGAGAGAATAATGCCTTGCAACGCTTCGTTAGCCAGCGTGCTAGCAGGCACATCCACAGGATAAATAACAGTTTCAATATTGAGTTCCCGCACACGGCGATCAATCACTTTGGTATACTGGGCACCGCAATCTAAAATAGCAATACGTTCGGCGGGTATGGTGGCATGTAGGGTGTTCATAAACGAGAAGTTCGCCATTCTAAAATACTAAATTATACATAGAACGCCATTCTAAAATACTAAATTATACATAGAACAAAGAGAATAAGATTAAATGTATCTTATTGTAACTAAAACTTTTTAAATTGCAATTTTTTTTTATGTTCTAAGTATAATCTATCCATATCTGGTAATAAACGTTCCAACAAGTTTATATAAACACCTTTAAAAAGACTGTTTGTTTATGCGATGAAACGTTAACAACTGGTGGCATCCGTTCTTTTAATAGAATGCGGGCTATCAGGCCTTCGTCTCCTTCTACAGAGGAGTTCTCGTTTTTCTCACTTTAATGTTACCAATTAGTTTCACCCTTTTGTTATTTCGTGTTTTATTGTTTTTGTTGTAAAAGGATATACAGATTCGTGGTATTGTATTCTCGTTCATTGGTATTCGTTCTTGTGGCTCTTGTGTGTGCCGTAAGTTCTCTACCCGCTATGGCAAATCCCAACCTTCCCGTTATCGATAATCAAGGCGTACGTGTCGGCATTCAAAGTATCCAGTATAACAACAGCAATGTTAATAATGCTACGCAAATGACGATTACCACCAATCGTTTGCAAAACCTGCAAGATTTTAGCACCTTTAACGTCGGGGCTGGTCGTAGCGTGGTGCTCAATCAGTTGGCAGGCAATAACGCTAACTTTTTAGCTCGGGTGACAGGTACTCAGGCCAGTACCATTGCTGGCAATGTGCGTGGTAACGGTAACTTTTGGTTAGCTAACCCCAACGGGGTGCTTATTTCCCCCACGGGTAGCATCACCAATTTTCAAGGGGTGGTAGCGACTACCAACCGTTACACCAATACGCAAGGTACTCAATTTCTGAATGGTAATGTAGGTGCTGCTTTACAACAAACCCAGCTTGGTACCAATGGCGTCACGAACCAAGGCCGTATTCAAGTAGGTAACCTTGGTTTTGTGGTGTTAAGTGGTGGGGTGGTACAAAACCAAAGCCCCAGCAATGGTAACGGTGGTATTATTGAAGCCCCTGCAGGGAATGTCACCTTGGTAGCGGCGAATCGTGTAACGCTAGCCACAACCACAGGCAACCGTATTACCTTGGCTCCGAACCAGTTAGGGCAACTGCAAGGCACCACAGGCTTTCATCATGTAGTCAATCAACAAGGCGTGGTACGTGCTAACAGCGTGGGCGTGAACAACGTGGGTGAAGTGGTGTTAGGCAGTGCCAACCAAGTGAACTTACACACCGCCCCCAACAGTACCTTTTTACCCCGTGTAGAAGTGACCAACACTCATGGTGGCCGTGGCGGACGCATTGAGATTGCCGCCAACCAACTAGTGACACAAGGTGGCACGTTGGATGCGAGTAGCGTTGGTAATGGTGGGCAGATCAACATCAGCTCGGGTGGCAATGTGTTTCTCAACGGGCCAATTTCAGCTCGGGGTGGTAGCCAAGCCAACAGCGACTTTGCTACCGCAGGCAGTGTTCGTATCTACGGTGGTGGCCAAGTGCATACCAACACCATTGATGTAAGTAGCCAAGGGCAGGGCGGTTTGATAGAGATCTCAGCCTTAGATGCCCTCAATGTGAATGGCCTACTGGATGCTCGTAACACCGCTTCGGGTAAGCTTGGTGCAGGGGGTGGATACATTGCTCTACGTGGCGTGAATCAATTAGTCGTGCAAAACCGTTTGTTGGCTAGCAGTATCAATACCAACAATGGCCGTGGCGGAAACATCCAAATCTTATCTGGGGCCACTCCCGTAGGTCGTCGTGGATTGCAGTTGCTCACGGGGACAGTACTCGATGCAGGGCGCCCTTACACGCAAGGGAATATCACTATTCACGCCCAAAACATTAACGTGCTACCGAGTGTCGATGGCTTAAATGATGTTAACGCCATGGGTGCCGATGTATTGAGCCAAAGCCGTGGCAATGTATTGCTTGCCAGCGTGGGGGCTACCAACATTGTGGGTAATGTTAACCGTGTAGCGGGCAACCGTGGTAGTTTTACCGTGTACACAGGGCCACATGCCGATTTGACCTTTAGCGGTGCTACTTGGGTCAATCCATCGCCACGGTTTACATGGAATGATACCGTGGCCTTGCATGTAGGCGGTCGCTTGCTTATTAATCGCCCTGTTACCACCACCGGCGATTATGTCGCCGCTTATTTGGGTAATACCGAATTGCGTCGGGATGCGTACAGTGGTCAGTTATTTACGGCCTTGCGTAATGATGTTTACTATAGTGGCCCCTTCTATAGCTCTAGTCGAGTGACTTTCGGCGGCTCCCCTCGTGGGACTGTTGCAGACCGTTTTAATCGTGGTTTGTTTATTTACCAAGCCTACTAACCAAAAACGTTTAGGTTAAGCTAAAACCACACCGCATAAGAAGCATCGTGCCTCTTATGCGGTGTATTTTATAGTAATTTTACAAACCGAGGCTATCTAAGTGTTTTAAGATACCATCGGCCTCAAGACGTTGCATTTCCGCATCGGCATACACATCCAACACCCGCCCCTCTTTATCTAAGAAGTAAACCGTTGGGTAGGCAATGTTTTTACGGGTGATGTTGGCCACCCCAAACGCTTGAATCAACGTGCGTTTTTCATCGTGAATAACGGGGTAGGTTAAACCCGATTCTCCCTGACGCTTTTTGGCATCGGCGAGATCATCGGCACTAATGGCAGCCACCTGTATTCCTCGTTTTTTGAAGGTATCCAGTTTCGCCTGAATACTCTCTAGCTGATGCTGGCAAACACTACAAAACACCCCTTGATAAAAGACCAATACTTGGGCGTGTTTACCAATAGCATCTTGCACACTAAAGGGCTTGCCCTCGGCTGTTTCCACAACATCCACGGGGGCAGGAATCCCCTTGGCCAAGAGCTTCAAGCGTTCAAAGCCTGATTCTGTCTGGCTGACTGCAAAACCCGTGGCGGAAGGCTGCCTAGAGGTGTCTGTTGGCGATGTTGTCTGCTCTGTGGGTGACGTACTAGGTAAAAATACCATGCCAATGGCACCACCCACGGTCGCCAATACCAATAACGCAATAACAAGAGAACGAGGTGAAAACATAAAGGGGGTATCTCCTACTAACCATCAAGGACAACTATTTTTGAGAAAACAAAACAGGTTCTAAGCGTGTTGTAGCACTGGCTGAAGGGGATCAATCAAGTTCGATTCTTGGTGTTGTGTGGCTTGCGTTTCACGAGCAATGGCTAGCAACATGCCTACCATAGCCAACGTAACCACTACAGAGGTTCCGCCATAACTAATCAGCGGAAGAGTCACCCCCGTGACGGGGAACAAGCCCGTTGCCACGGCTAAGTTGATACCCGCTTGTGCCATCAGTACCCAAGTAATGCCAAAAGCTAAATACTGGCTAAACGGTGTTGTGGCCTGCCCCGCAATCACAAACCCACGATAGGCCAACCACGCATACAGGGCGATGGTAAGCACCCCACCCACAAAGCCAAACTCTTCGCAAATCACGGAGTAAATAAAATCGGTGTGTTCAAACGGCAAATAGGCGTGCTTCTGCACCGAATTACCAAAGCCTCGGCCAAGCAAGCCCGCTGGCCCAATGGCCAACCAGCTTTGAATAATATTATAGCCTGTACGCAGTGGGTCGCCCCAAGGGTCCAGCCATCCTGTAATCCGCTTCATTTGGTACGGTGTATGGGTAATCACTTGCCACACAGCCATTAGCCCCGCAGGCAACAAGGTAGTAAATAGCCACAAGGGAAGCCCACCCAAAAAGAGCATCGCCGTTGTTGTAGAACACAACAGCAAGGTGATAGACAGGTTCGGTTGCTTGAAGATCAGTGCCGTCATGACCCCCACAATACCCACGGCAATCCATAAGGCCTCGCTACGGTTGGTGTATTTAACAGCTAAGGCCTTGGCAAGAATGAGGGCAATAGCGGGCTTGGCTAGCTCAGAGGGTTGAAACTGAATAGGGCCAATTTGCAGCCAACGTTCAGAGCCGTTGGCCGTCACCCCACCAAAGAGCGTCATGGCCAAAAACAGCAATACCACAACAGAGAACCCCCCTGTCCAGCGGTTAAACTGTAGCGTGCCTTGTTGGCTTACCCATGCCATGCCCCATAAGCCCAGCAACACAAACACGCATTGCCGTAACACAATAGCAAAAGGGCTACCCAACATGTTATCTGCCGTAATGGCACTGGCCGTAAACAGACACACCAAACCAAAGGCCAGCAAACTACTGGTGGCTAACACCAAGGCGTAATCGGGCGAAGCATCGGGGCTAAAAAGTGTTCGGAGCTGTTTCGTACTGTCTTGGGCTTGCTTCCATCCTAACGCCAGTAGAGTAACCGCCTGTTGTACGGTTCCCTTATCGCTACGACGACGTTTTGGGGTGAACGCTGTTGATGCCTTGGCGGAGCCTGTTGTGGGGGACGAGCGTTTTTTTAGTTTTCGTCGTGGGCGTTCGCCACTGGCATTGACCACGGTTGCGGAAGCCGATGACGTGGCTTTACGGCTACGTTGCTTAGCAGACGACGCGACCTGATTGGCACTGCCACGCCCCTCACGTTGACGGGTAACATCGGTAGCGAGCCGCTTTTTACGCTTCATCGTTAGGGGGCGGGGGGCATCGCCAAACGTATCATCAGGGGGAGAAGGGGGAAACAACATAGTAGCCACACTTTTTAAGCAAAAAAACAACAATACTTTCTATTGTACACTTTTTTTAAGCAATAGGTGCAACTGAATCTCTACCCCTCCAAACTAGAAAGGTTCAGCACTTCGGGTTCCTGAAGTTTTCGGCTAGTCACGCCCGAGGCTGGCTTGGCCACGTGGCCACTATCTTGCGTGCCATCTTCCGCCAAGCCCGCTTTTTTACGGCGAGTTTTCTTGCCCTTTAAGCCCATCTCACTCGCTTCATCGTAGGTATCTACAATGCCAATACCGGGTAACATGGCAATATTCGTGCCTTTGTCATCCATGCCCCCAAGGCGATGAATCACTTTGGTGGCCATGCGTTCATGCTCTAGCTCGTTACGCAGGGATTCGTTTTGTTTTTCCAGCTTGCGGATTTGCTCTTTCAAACGGTTGATTTCGCTTTGCTCTTCACGCAGTTCGGCGGCTTTTTGTTCAATTTGCTTGCTTAACTGCCCCAGTACGGCATCCAAGGCTTTATCGGTAGCGGGCTGAAAGTTCATGCCTGTTTCAGGAGTCGACCCTGCGTGTTTGCAGTACCGCTTACGCACCTTAATCTTCTTGGTAATGCCCCGAGCGTAGTAAATAAACTCCCCTGGCTTAAGGGCTTTAATATCTTCAAACGAAATACCCGCCTGTTGCAAAAACGGACGAATCGCCTTAAAATCCAGCTCAGAGGTAATGCCCCCAAACCAAAAACGATTGCACTGCGACAAAATATCTTTGCTCAAACTGGCTGGGCGTTGCGTCGCCCACAAGCTATCCAAGGCACGCTTACGGCCTCGTTTGGCAATCCGCTGGCTCACGGTAATGCAATCCAGCCCCGCTTGCTTTTTCTTGCTGGTTCCTGTACCGCCACTTTGCGGAGCGTAGATTTGAGCCTCTTCCACCACTAAGCGTATTTTACGGCGATATTTTTGCTCCATACGAAACAGGCTATCCCCAATCAGGCCGTAATAGGCCTGTTGTTCGGCATCGATGTATTCGCTTAAATCAAACACGGTGGAAAGCCCCGTAGAACACATCGCCTCGGTATACAAATCAATCCCTGCGGGATCAAAGGGAACATGGCCATGATCGCCCCCGATAATCATACACGGGTAGCGTTCGGCCAGCGTAAAATGCTCCCCTTCAGGGTCGATAATGCAAACCGTGATTCCATTTTCCAGCGTTTCTTCGAGCAGTACGCCTGTTAGGTAAGATTTCCCCATCCCAGAGGAGGCTAAAATGGCATCTCGCTCGCCTGTTGAGGCAAAATCGCTAAGGGGAACAGCAAAATCTTTAGATACTTGCAAGGTGCGGTTGGGCTGTACGCCCAGTTTCGCTTTAAGAAAGTTAAACATCATTGTAGTTTAAGCCTAACACAACACATTTAAGGTAAAAGGGTATTGATAGTATAACTGAAGATGCACCTTTTGGGGGGATAGAAGTTAAGTGCCGAGGGTAAAAGCATGAAAGGATTTGACTTGGCGTGTGTTTGAACTGTAGAGTGTGATTCTTTGGCCTGAATTGCGTAGCTCTGAAGGCCAAAGTGGGGTCAAGGGGCAAAGCCCCTTGCACGCAGGGGGTTCGCCAAGGGGGACTCTCGTGCAAGAGTCCCCGCTTGGCACCCACCAGCTAGAGGCGAAGGCACTAAAAAAACTGGCTCCCTGTAGCGGTATAGTCGCTTCTGTGCAGAGGATTGCCACGCCTAACGGCTCGCAATGACGTATTTGTTGGGATAGGGGTGCAACTATTTACAAATAATAGGCCTAGGTGTCTATCTTGGTACCTAGAGCCTGCAAGCACTGCTTCAAAAACTTTTTCGCCTCAGTATCCCACACAAACCACAAAAACTTACTACCTTTATCAGGGGCTGCCGCATTGGCCACCGAGCTTACTTCAGGCAATTCCACCAAACGGCCTTCACGTGTTGCCACCCAAATCGGCTCTTTATCAATACGGTATAAGGGCTTAGGTTCTACCCATACTTGATCAAAGCCAAAATCCAGGCTCAAGTGTCGTTCGGCGTAATGGGCAGCCAAGGCCTGTTTCAAATCGGCTTGTTGCTGTTGGCTCGGCACCTGCTGATAAGCTAATAAATCCACAAACTTGGGCAAGTCGTGGCTCATTAATCGGCCTGCCAAGGTTGCCAACAAGTTATCCTCGCTCTCCAAGCTCCAACTATGGATGGCGTTCCATAGGTAGTGATCATCCATACGCAAGTAACTACGCAAGGAAAGAGCATGGCCATCACACATTAACTGAAACAGCTCGTTGGCGGGTTCGCCGATGGTTAACCCCTGTTGCCGAGCGTATTTAAACCGTCTCAACGTCATGGCCAGCAAGGCTTCACTCGCTTTATCTAAGCTGTGCAAGGCCATTTTATACGCCTGATGCCTACCAAACAGATAATGTTCTACGGCGGGCAAACCATCTTCTACAATAGCCACCACCGACTGCCCTTCGTGCTTATGGGTAATATCTAAGCAACTAATAATGCGTTCGCATTCAATTTCTCCGTAACGGGTTCCCATAAAATGGCTATCACGCAATAAATAATCGAGACGATCCATATCCAGCTGAGAGGAGACAAGGTAGGATAACACATGCCTTGGCTGCGTCTCATTCCCCAGCATAAAGCGTTGCAACAATTTAGGTAGCTCGTGCATGTTCCAACGTTGCCAAATAGAAACCAGCTCTTCATCTTCGGCTAGAATCTTCCAAAGCCAGTAATAATCATGACTCAATCCCTGCTCATGCAACTCCAGCACATCCTCTAGCGTGTGCGAAAGTGCCGAATGGCCTAAATCATGCACCAAAATGCCGATCAACAACAACAACTCATGGCTAATTAGCGGATGAACCTCCGTATCAAACGGAGCCTGTAACAACTCTCTAGCACGGCGGTCTTGCTTTAACACCCACAGGGCCTTTACCATTAAGTGCGTTGCCCCTAGGCTATGGTTAAACCGTGTATGCACGGCCCCAGGAAAGACAAACTCTGCCAGCCCCATTTGCTTAATGCGTCGCAAGCGTTGAAACGCCCGACTATTCACCACATCCAGTACTAGCTGGTGGTGTGGGTTGTAACGATCGAATTGAACTATACCGTAAACGGGGTCAGCCATTTGTTGCCAACGCCAGCGACTCATCATCATCATTCATTATTATTCACTATAAAGGGTGGGGGACTGGACTCTCTTCTCGCAAACAGCGATACCCTTGAGAATGCCACTTTGCAAGAACGTTGCCTTTATTGTAACACAATCGTTACAATAAAGGTAGAGAAAACTTAAACAGCCAGGGTAAAAGCATGAAAGCCTAAACCCTATGTCATTGCGAGTAAAGGGTGGCAATCTTCTGCACAGAAGCGACTATACCGCTACAGGGAGCCAGTTTTTTTAGTGCTTTCGCCTCTAGCTGGTGGGTGCCAGGGGCGTTGCCCCTTGACCCCACTTTGGCCTTCAGAGCTACGCAATTCAGGCCAAAGAGTCACACTCTACAGCTCAAACACACGCCAAGTCAAATTCTTTCATGCTTTTGCCCTGTTAAACAGCCCCTTCATGCCAACTCGCAGTATAAACGTTTTTCCATAAATACTATAAGTGAAACACCTTGCGGACGATGCGGAGCTTTTTACTGGCTGGTTCTCGGGCTTTTTCGGCTCCTGCCTTTAGGATGGCCTCCACGGTGTCGGGGTCGGCCTGCAAGGCTTGACGTCGTTCCCGCATGGGGCGGAGCGTTTCGTTGATGAGTTCGGCTAGTTGCGTTTTACAGGCCATGCACCCACGAGTGGCCGTTTCACATTCCTGCGTGACGGTGGCCAACACCTCGGGCGTGGCGAGGGTTTGATACATGGGGAAAATACCACTACAGAGGCTGGGTGTACCTGCATCGGTTTTCTTAATGCGGTTGGTATCGGTCACGCCTTTTTTAACTTTGGCTAAGGTGGTGGCTTCATCATCGCTTAAAAAGATGCCGTTATCGTAGCTTTTACTCATTTTACGGCCATCCAGGCCGAGTACGGTGGGCATCTCTGTTAGCAGGGGGCGGGGTTCAGCAAACACCGTTTGGCCGGCCAAGTGGTTAAACCGCCGTGCCACATCCCGAGAGAGTTCAAGATGGGCGACTTGATCCTTCCCCACAGGTACTAAACTTGCCCCCATGCTTAAAATATCGGCGGTTTGCAATACAGGGTAGCCCAACAAACCGTAGGTGAGTTCGCCCATCGCCTCGCTAGATTGCCCTGCCTCAGCATCGCTACGGTTACGCAATAAGGCCACCATATCTTTCAGGGTAGGGTCGGTTTCGCACCACTTATTCGGGGTAATCATGGAAAGGAGCAAATGCAGTTCGGCAATTTCGGGGATGTGACTTTGAGCGTAAATCGTGGCCTTGGTGGGGTCTACCCCAGCAGCCAGCCAATCCAGCACACATTCCCGCCGCCAGTGAGCGAGGCCTTCGCCATCGGTTTGTTTGGTGGTTAGGCCGTGCCAATCGGCCGTCATAAAGTAGCAATCAAGCCCTTGGTTTTGCAGGTGTACCCAGTTGGTAAGTACGCCAAGATAGTGGCCAAGGTGCAAAAAGCCCGTGGTTCGCATCCCCGACATCACAATCGGTTTCTGAGTAGAATGAGTAGAAGGAGTGGATTCAGTCGTCATTTTTGTGTCAATGCTTTCCTATAATATTTACTGCACTTTGGTGCGGAGCCACGCCTCGATAAAGGTGTCTAGCTCGCCATCCATCACGCTTTGCACATGGGTGACCTCGGTACCTGTACGGTGATCTTTCACCAAACTGTAAGGATGAAACACATACGAGCGGATTTGACTCCCAAAGTTGGCATCCACGGCTTGGCCTTTGAGGGTGGAGAGCTTGGCCTCGTGTTCGGCAATTTTAATGGCCAGCAGCTTGGAACGCAATAAATCCAAGGCAATTTCTTTGTTTTGCAACTGGCTACGCTCTCGTGAACATCGCACGGCAATCCCCGTGGGTTTATGCACAATCCGCACGGCCGTTTCTACCTTATTGACGTTCTGCCCGCCTGCCCCACCGCTTCGCATGGTAGAAATATCCAACTCTTCAGCCCGAAGCTCAATATCGCTAGCACTCACCCCCGTAAGAATGGGGCTAACTTCAATGCTCGCAAAACTTGTTTGCCGTTTACCCGAGGAGTTAAACGGCGAAATACGCACCAAACGATGCACCCCCCGCTCCGCACTGGCGTAACCATAGGCGTACAGCCCCGAAACCCGTAGCGTGACACTTTTAATGCCCGCCTCTTCCCCATCGCTTTGATCTAGCAAGGTGACGCTAAACTGCCTGCATTCTGCCCAACGTAGGTACATGCGTAACAACATCGAGGCCCAATCTTGAGCATCGGTACCGCCTGCCCCCGCATTGATAGTCAGCAAGGCATCGTGGGTATCGTAATCCCCCCCTAGGAGTTGTTGTAACTCCCACTGATTCAAGCTAGCATCCAAGGCAGTAATATCGTGTTGCAATTCTAGCAACAGTTCGGGTTCTTCTCGCAGTTCGGGCAACAGGCTTTGAGAATCTTGTAGGCGTTGCTGCCATTGCCGAATCTGCCCCTCTTCCTGCTGGAGGCGTGCCAAGGCTTGCATCACCTGTTGGGCGGTGTTGGCATCCTCCCACAGCGTGCTGGAAAGGCTTTCTGCTTCAAGTTGGGCTTTTTTATCGCACCACGCTTCAGAGGCCACCAACTGCAAGGCAGGTTGTAGGCGATAATCCAATTGTTGAAGCCACTTACTAAGTTCGGCAACTTCCATCACTGAGGTTGGGGGCATAGGGGGTTCCAAAGACTCTCTAACAGGTTAAGCACTGGCTGCTTGCAACAAGCGAACCTTGACGGCTTCTACCACAGCATCACCCATGGCGTGCGTACCTACCAAGGTACACCCTTCGGCCATAATATCGGCGGTACGCAAACCTTGTTCTAGCACGGCTTGCACGGCATCATCAATCACTTGCCCTAAATCGGGGCGGTGCAAACTGCTGGTAAACAACAACGTGAGCGATAAAATAGTGGCCAAGGGGTTGGCTTTATCTTGCTTGGCAATGGTCGGGGCCGATCCGTGCGAGGGTTCGTACAAGGCCATCGCTCCTTGCCCATAACTGGCCGAAGAAAGCATCCCGAGTGACCCTGTCAACATCGAGGCTTCATCTGAAAGTATATCGCCAAAGGTATTCTCGGTTAAAATGACATCGTATTGCCGAGGATTCAAAATCAGTTGCATGGCCGTGTTATCCACATACTGATGCGTCAAGGCGACATCGGGGTACTGGAGGGCCACGTCTTCCACCACCGCACGCCACAACCGAGAACTGGCCAACACGTTTGCTTTATCCACACTGCACACCTGTTTGCGGCGGCCTTGTGCCAACTGAAACGCATTGTGGGCGATGCGTTCAATTTCTTCACGCTTGTATTCTAAGGTATCCACGGCGTAATCGGCTTCTTGACGCTTGGGTTGGCCGAAATACAGCCCGCCAGTCAGTTCACGCACCACCACAATATCCACGCCTTCAATCACCTCTTGCTTGAGAGTAGAGGCTTGCAACAAGGCAGGGTAGGCTTTGACAGGCCGAACGTTCGAGAACAAGCCCATGGCTTTACGGATTTGCAGTAAGCCTTGTTCGGGGCGAATAGCGGGGTCAAGCGTGTCGTATTTAAAATCGCCAACGGCACCAAGCAACACTGTGCCACAGTCTTGAGCGAGTTTGAGGCTGGCTTCTGGCAGTGGTACACCCGTGGCATCCACGGCACACCCACCAATCAACCCGTGATGAATCTCATAGGCGATACCCTGAGCAGCGCACACGGTTTTGAACACCTTCAAGGCTTCTTCACACACTTCGGGACCAATGCCATCGCCAGGCAGTACGGCTAATTTAAATACCATCATCGAGGGACTCTCGTTTCTAATAAAAGACGATTAAAACCAATATCACGGTATCAAAAACAAAGAGGAAGGTCTAGTAGGTATAGTTTTTTAAGCTTGGAACCTACCCTTGTCGCACGGCGGTATTTGTGTTACTTTAAAAACAGCGTTTAATAAAATCACTTGTTCAAGCATAGGAACCCCTTCCCATGATAGATCCACAACTCATCATCGATACCCTAAAAGCCGAGCTAGAAGAGGCTCATGTAGAAGTGTTTGATACCACTGGCACGAGTGACCACTTTATTATTTATGCTCGTTCTAAAAGCTTTGAGGGGAAAAACACGATGCAACGGCATCGTATGGTGAATACTATTTTAAAGCCTTATGTGGAAAGTGGCGCTTTGCACGCTGCCCAACTGAAGTTGGAAACACCTTAAACTCGCTTGCCTTGACTAACTGGACGACTGCACGCTTTTTTAAAATCTACCTAATACCATTTTTAGAAATGAAGGGCGTGTAGGTGATTTCTAGGAGCCTAGACTCGCAGATGAGTGCGGTGTACATAGAGGTACATAAGCTCATCGAGAATCGTAGCGACAACGAAAGCGACAGACGCCTTTTATTCATGAAATTGGTATAATATGATGGAACCTTGTATGACCCTGACCCACCTGCCCTCCTCTAGCCCCTTGCCGTATTACACGTTACAACGCTTTTTGCTGAAGGGCGTGTTTTCGTTCTTTGTGGGG
>JBJTUB010000254.1:0-1448 GCA_046080465.1 Vampirovibrionales bacterium
CATAAATAAAGGGCGTCTGCCGCTTTCGTTGTCGCTACGATTCTCGATGAGCTTATGTACCTCTATGGTCACCGCACTCATCTGCGAGTCTAAGCTCCTAGAAATCAACTACACGCCCTTCATTTCTAAAAATGGTATAACGGCTCGCAATGACAAGGCCAACGTTCGGTGACTCATTGCGGGGGCGAACGCCCCCAGCGTTCAACACTTCATTGCACGCCCGAATGGGCTTTTGCAGAGCTTTCTATACCTACTTACCCACGTGAAGCATCGCCATAAGGTAAATGCTAGGGCCGAGCATCCATAAAATAATGACCAACGAGTTTAATAAAAAGCGATACAAACGAGCTTTAAAAATATAGGCCGGCGTGACCACTAAGGCTTGAGCCATCAGCTTTTTGTTGGTTTCTACTAATTTGCTAATGTAATAGGGGGTTTTTAAAATACTGAGACTGGCTTTAGGGGTCATGGTTCAAGGTCTTTCTGAATCCGTCAGATGGGTGGTTTTTCCTTACTTTAATAAAAACAATCCCCTATCCATAATTGCCTTACGGGTATCGTTCTGTTTTTAAAAACGAGTTTGAAGCGGGTAGTCCTTGTTGCTTAAAAATTAAAGGTCGCATCTTTTTTTTTGTTGCATTGTTAAAGCTCTTGTTGTTTAGCGTACACAATATCGATAAGGCGACTGTATTGGTTCTGTATTGGTAAAATGTGTGTCCTGTTTTATTAAAGTTTGCTTTTAATGAGGTTTTTTTCTTGTTAAAAGCGTTGGACGTTACACTTTACTTGTTTCACTCTACTTTGAAAGGCTTTTTACAGATGTCTTTACTTTACTCTCCCGTAGTACAAACTCCTACACCAACAACACCCTTGGCAACGGATGTCAACTCTAATTTCGATAAAAAATTAAAAGCCACAGAAGCAACTTATGCCTTGCTACCTACAGCTAAGCCTGTTATCTCCTCAGATTCTTACGAGCCTACCACTCAGCAGCAGAACGAAAACGCCCCCATCACAGCTCAACAATTAGACACTCTATTATATACCAAGCTAGATACGTTGCACAAGCATCAAATTAAGTTTATAAGGTATACCGCTTTGGCAACACTTTTAACTAGCACTGGCATCGTAGGCGTTTTTGGGAGTGCTGCTTTTTTTTGAAAGCTTACGAAGAAATAGAGAGAGTTTACGACCACTGTTTTACGATGAATTAACCAATTTACACACAACGCAATGGGTATAGTATTTTGAAATATTTTTGAATCGTGGTAGCCTATACAGAGTGACTGTTTTATTGAAAGGAACAACTACCATGGCTTACAGTTTAGATCTCCGAGAAAAAGCCCTCCTGTTTTCAAAGCAAGCGAGCTTAGTTGAAACAGCTAGAATCTTTCAGATAGGACTAGCCACCTTAAAAAGATGGCTTAAACGCCCTGAACTCAAAGCTT
>JBJTUB010000255.1:0-3198 GCA_046080465.1 Vampirovibrionales bacterium
ACGATTCAAAAATATTTCAAAATACTACATCATTGAAGCCACGGTAGGGGTAGGTTGTTTAACTGTTGCCCAAGACTGGCATCAGCCCGTGAAGGCCAAAGCTCAACAAAGCTGGCAGTGGCTCACACAAACGGCTCAAAAGCTGACGAAAGAGGCCACGGCCAAAGCAAAATCGCTTGCTTAGGGCTTTTCTAAAAATAGGTGAACTTATCTGTCATTGCGAGTGAAACGAAGCAATCTCCTTAGAGTATTCTTTCTGTTCAGGGGATTGCCAAGCCTAACGGCTCGCAATGACGCAGAAGCGAGAGGGTATAAAACTAGCTAGAGGGCTTTAGCCAAATCGATTCTAAGTTATGCAACACGCCACCAATGGGGGTCGGGCGTACGTTTTGCAAGCGTTGATGCACCGCCCATAGGTGTTGTTCGGCATACAGATAGAGCATCGGGGCTTCATCGGCAATCACCTGTTGCAGGCGTTGATAGTGGGGCAAGCGTTGCTCAAACACCATCGATTGCGTCCCTTCGGCCAAGGCCGTATCGATAGCGGTCTCCCACGGTAGGCGGGGTTGGGGTGTCCAGTTTTTACGACGTTGTTTAAATAAGTGCAAAGCCCCATCGCTGTGCCACACGTTAAAGCCCCAATGAGGCTCTAACCCTGACCCTGTTAACCCCATCAGCAACAACTGCCACTGGCCACTGGCTTGCCGACCTAACAAGGTGTTAAACTCTACCGATTTAAAAAACACCTGTAGCCCTAGGGTTTTTTCCCACTGATCTTTGAGTTGCAGGGCGGCACGTTCGCGGTTGGCATTTTCGGCGTTGGTCATTAGCTCTAGCGTGACTCGTTCGCCGTGAACATCCAGCAAGTGGCCTTGGGGGTTCCATGTAAAGCCCGCTTGTTTTAGTAGGCTTCGTGCCTTGACAACGTTTTGTTGAAAGCCCGCTACCACGCCCGCATTTGCAAAGGGCGATGAGGCGTTTAATTCGCCAAACTTAGGGCTACCAATACCTTGTAACACGGTTTCTGCCAGTTGGGGACGGTTCATGCTTAGGTTCATGGCTTGGCGTAGGGCTTTGTTGTTGAGCCACGCTTGCACCTTTGGAGGCACCAACCACTGCTGTGACTCTTTGGCCTTGGCGGTGGCCAAGTTAAACACCACAAACGTAGAACTCTCGACGGGGCCAAGATCCCACAAACTCACTTGGCTGGGGGGCAAGCGACGGAATAAGCTCAAGCTACTGCCCTGTATGCCCACGGCATCTAAGGCTCCTTGATGGAAGAGTAAATCCGTAGCGGTTTTATCTTTGGCAATGGTAAGGGTGAGACCGTCGGCATAAGGTAAACGGCGATGCGTCTTGGGGCTAAACACATAGTAGCGGGGGTTACGCACAAACTGAATACGCTGGCCAGGGCTGTAGCTTTTGAGAATCCATGGCCCACAGGAGACAAACTGTTCGGGGTGTTCGGCGGCTTGTTGGCTGTTCCAATAGGCGGAAAAGGCTTTATCGCCCCCCTTGGCCACAATCGGGGCAAAGATGTGCTTGGGGGCAATAAAACTGCCTAGCACACGTAAAAACGGAGCAAAGGGGCGAGGCAGTTCAAAGCGAACCGTGGTGCTGTTCAACGCCCGCACGCTGGGGAAGCGTCCTTCCAAGGTGAGCATGTCTCGGGTGCTGGGGTTGCCAAGGCCTTGTTTGTAAATCACATTCCATGTAAACACCACATCATCGCTACCTAGTGGATGCCCATCGGACCAGCGGAGGCCTTGGCGAATGACAACATCCACCGTGGTTTGGTTGGGGTGTACCCGCCACGATTCCGCCACCCAAGGGGCTAAGGCTCCGCTGGCGACGTTACTGGTAAGTAGGCCACAACTTAGGCGTTCGCCCATGGCACCAGAGCTAGCATCAAAGCTGGCCCAGGTGTTAAAGGTTTTCGGCCCTGTACCCAGTTCGGCAAACTGAAGGATGCCCCCCCACTGCCCTTCAGGGAAAGGGGAAAGCAACCCTGTGGGTTTACCTTGGGGTGTAGGAAGGTAAGCAAAGGTTTCGGCTTGCTGTTTAATGGCATGTTCCTGTAAACGATGCAGGGGTAAGGTAGTGTGTGTGTGATGGGTAGGGCTAAGTACACGCCCCACTTGAGGCGGATGCCCATACAGGGCGAGGCTATACAGCCCCACTAAGCCTATGAGTATCATCCAAATACGAGCGGGCATTGATGACTCCTTCTGACAAATGCGTCTACATTACTTAGTGTACCATTCTTTCGTTTTAAAAACAAAACTAGCACCTTGCTGGTGCTTCGATTGTTTATTAGGGTGTGCTGTTTATTCCCCTCTGTGCTGTTACGTTATGTGTTCCTTTGGACTTGCAGTCGTTGCTGTGTCCAAACCATCTTAATCTTGAATCTGCCACCTATCAATCCCCCCCTCTTCCTCGTATTAATGAGGCTTTGTTGTGTGATGACGTTTATTCAACCGTTTGCTGGTGTGCCTCAAGCACTCTCTAACGCAAATTATCCTTGGCAGTCGCCTGTCCCTGCGACGAATACTGTTAATCCCCTCCCTCCTCCACCTCAATTTAATATCCCCATGAATCTGACCTTAAGCGGAAGTGTCTCTGGCTTGCCTAGCTTTAGCACGCCTACCGCCAGTGCGGGAACACCACTGCCACCGTTACCCGTACTTCAGCCTCCTTCGCCCCCCAAACCTAAAAAACGTCGTCGTCGTCGCCGCCGAGGCTTGTTTGGCAAGTTGTTTGGCGGTATTGGTAAAGTATTTAAAGAGGTTTTACTATTGGCTCAGAAGGTTCTCCCGATGATTCCTGGGGTTGGCACAGTGGCCTCACTGGGTGTGAAGGCTCTTTCGGCTGTTACAAGTGGCGGTAATCCGTTGCAGGCGTTGACGGGTATCGTGGGTGATAAGCTCGGTGGCCTTAAGGTAGGCGGTGTGAATCTGGGTAGCTTGGCTTGCTAGGCAAGATAACAGGTGGTTAATGAAGGAATTGTGCAGAAAAAGGCTTTACTTAAATAAAACAAAAATAGTCATTTATACCGAGTACTGGTGTTTATTAAAGCATCCCCTTTGAACGATTTTCTGTATTTTGAAACAAAGTAGTTAGTTTAATATGTTGACGATGCGTGTGCTTAGAAAGCCCTTTGAACCATGATGAGTATGTCCCTTCCCTCTATGCTAACCG
>JBJTUB010000256.1:0-1286 GCA_046080465.1 Vampirovibrionales bacterium
TGTAAACAACCTTTAGTTAACACTCTCGATTATTTATAGGGGCTTCGCCCCTATAAACCCCTTGATACACGACTAAAGTCAAGTATTTACGCTAGTTTCGTAAGCTGTATCTATAGTTACAGTAATTTATTTGCAAACAGCCCCTAATTATACTTTAGTGTAGTTAAAAAATAGCGATGATGCAAGGTATGGCTTCTTGACTGCGTAACGACACTATCTGGCAGGGGTATAAAAAAACAGTGATGCTTGGTTGATTCAAGCGTCACTGTTGGCATGCGTTACGGCAACGTTAATTCATCGTCACAACGCACGCTGAAAATAATTCGAGGGGGAGTTAGTTTTCTCTCTCTTTCTTACATCTGGTAGGTTTAGCTTGGATCTAGGTTCGCTGGTGCTAAACCCTGCGGTAAAACGAGAGTACGACTCAGGCGACTGGCCTCATGATTTTCTAAAATCACTTGGTTGCGTCTTCGTTTGGTTTCTAGGTAGGCAATTTGCGATTCAAATTGTTGAGCGTGTTGAACCCAAAACTCCGAAAAATAGGTAAGCAGCTCTAAGGTTGGTACGTGCTTACTGGTCATTTCCAACGGAATGGTAATAGAAAGTAACCCTAAACGTTCTAGTTTTTCGGTATCGTTGCCGTACACGGTATGAGAATCTTCAGCCACTTCGCTTAAAATAGCTTGCCAGTGCTTCCAGTGTTTTTGTGCCATTGTTTTATCATCACTGGCAACCGCTTTGCTTACTTTTTGCAATTGAAGAACCGCCATTTGTTGCAATTGCTGACTGTGTTTTAAGGTTTCAATGGGTTTTTCGTAAAGAGTTAAGCTTAATTTAAGCACGGTCATTTCAATCGTTTGTGCCATGAGTTTGGTATGAGCATCCAACTTGGATGACGTGTGGGCAGGGTGTGCTGTACTCACCCAGTGATGGGGTAAGCTGGTTAAAGGGGCTAACTGCTGAACGTAAAAGCCCACCGAAGAGGCGTGTTGCTTTTGCTTGGCTGAAGAGACAGTTTTCATGATGTTGCTTCCTATTGTGTACGCAAGAGAGGGATAACGGTGTTCTGCCTTCATTCCGTGTAGAACACACATGCCTAAGCATGTTCCTTGTTATGTGGTAATACCTTTTTTTCAAAGGCTATAGCGTGTCTTGCTTAGTGGGTATCGGTTCTCAGGTTGTTTAAATCGAGTGGCTGTTACAAAGTGTTACCAAATAAATAAACGGACGCAAACGACCATCGCCCACCGATGGTGTAACCAATCGTGTGGGCGATGCGATAAAAT
>JBJTUB010000257.1:0-4826 GCA_046080465.1 Vampirovibrionales bacterium
AAGAGTATTAACTAAAAGCTATTTTGAAAAAAGTCGTCTAAACCTAGACTAACTCTTGTTAAGTTGTTAAAAATCAGTAGAATTACTGATAAAAATAGGGGTATCTAGGGTCGAAGCCCCTAGAATAACTTAGGGGGGAGAGTTGTAGAGAGGGAGGAACGGCCTCTCTACGTTGCCCAACGGGCAACTTACGGCCAAGCTTAGACGTTTCTATAGTACTTGGGCTTGCAACAACTTTCGAGCAGCCTCTTCAGCCTCGTTCCAAGCCGACCCACTTCCGTGAATCTGTACTTGACGCATGCTGGCTTGAGGGCTAGACGTGCTTGCACTTGCCGTTGCTACAGAAGCGGTAGGCGGTGGCTCATTCATCCATAAATCCGCAGGGGGGGTATCTGATTCAGCGAGAGTAGCAGCCTCTGTGGGGCTGGTTTCTTCAGGGATGGAAAGCGGAGGAAAGCCAAGAGTTGCCTCGGGCGTGGGAGTCGCCACGGCCAACGGCGGAGGCATACTTAACGGGGGCGGTAACGCCATAGCCGAAGCCACAGGAGGCGAGAGGGGCGGAGGCTCAACCACGACGGCGTTTGTTGTCTTGGTTGAGGCGGGGAGAGAGGAGGTCTCAAAGGGAATGGCCTCTAGGGTATCCAGACCATGGGATTGAGGTAGAGAGGAGACCTTGCCCGATGACTCAACTGACCCCATCTCCCCCAAGGAAGGGCGAGGAGTAATCACAGGCGAGGGTGAAGAGACGGGCGGGGGCGTTGGAGGCAGAGAGCTAGTTAAGGCCACAGATGGAGGCACAGGCGGAGCCACCCTCGCCACAGATTCAGGCTTTTTTGCAATGCTGAATGCCAGCGGTACCTCCTGCCCCAAATGCTGACGAACGGCGGCGTGCCAGTGTTGTAGCTTATCGGGTTTTTGTAACAGATTCATCAAAGCGGCACTCGGACACCCCAAGGTGAGCTTGCCCCCTTCGATGTACTCTACAATCCACGTTTGCTGTTTAAACAAGGCCTTGGCGGCACCGTTGGTCATGGCATCGCAGAGTTGAGCGTGTAGGGCGGCATGAGGCGAGGCATCGCCTGTGGGTGCAACAACACGAGACGATACACTTGATGATGCACTCGATGATATACTCGGCGGTGCAGAGCTAGGCACCGCAACAGAAGGAGGCATTGGCAGAGAAGACGTTGGTAGCGGAGCGGGTGAGGATGCGACAGGTGAGGGCGAGGGCAAAGGCAAGGGTGCAAAGCCCATCCCACTCGATGCAACCGAAGGTGACGGTAACGGGGCGGGTAACGGTGCAGGCAAAGGCGGGGGCAGAGGGGTTCCCGCCGATGGCAACGAAGGCGGCATCGATGGAGGCAACATGGGCGGTGGCCCCGTCGGCGAGGCAAACGAGGCCGTGGCTCCTTTGCTTGAAGCACCAGCCCCCCCTCCACGAGCCAAGGCCGTTTCCAAAGCCACCACTCGTTGTTGCAACGCATACACATCTGCCCACTGATCCCTTAGGCACAAACTCAACAACGCAACCTCTAACGCTAAATGCGGCTCGGTGCTATGGCGTAGTTCGGCTTCCAACTGTTGAATACCGTGTAACAGCTGGGGCAACACCTCAGGAGAACTTAGCTCATTGGCTAACTGCCCCTGTAACACCGTATAAAACTCGGGCGATACATCCAAGGCCTCGGCGGTAATGTGGCCATGGCTGGCATGTAACAGCACTAAATGACGCAAATACAAGGTTAATTGCTTCAGTAGTAAGCTATGCTCTACGCCTTTGGCGAATAGGGCGTGCAACTCGTTAAACAGCGTCAAGGCCTCGCCTTGAAGCAAGGCCGTCACCAACGGACGCAAGGCATGTTCAGGCAATAAACCTAAAAACGCCAACAAGGCTTCCAGCGTCAGCGGGGCATCAGGCGTGCAAGTACTACGAATCAGCACCGATACCTGATCCAACAACGAAAGGGCATCCCGCAAACCGCCCCGTGCTAAACGGGCAATATAAGCCAAAGCTTCTTCAGTGGCGTGCAAGGCTTCGTGCTGGCAGACCTCCTGCAAGCGAGCTTGAATATCGGCCAAGGTAATGCGGGTAAACTCCAAGCGTTGGCAACGTGAAACAATGGTGGCGGGTACTTCATGCGATTCCGTGGTGGCAAAAATAAAAATAACCCGTGGCGGGGGTTCTTCAATGGTTTTTAGCAAGGCGTTAAACGCCTGCTTGCTCAGCATGTGAACTTCATCAATAATGTAGATTTTGTACTTGCCACCCATAGGTGCCAACTGAACACTTTCAATCAGTTGTTCGGCATCTTCAACGCTACGGTTACTGGCAGCATCAAACTCAATCACATCCATATCATTACTTTGGGTAATGTTGGTACAACTGGCACACACTTGGCAGGGTTCCACCCCGCCCGATTCGGTGTGTATAGGGGCATGACAATTCAGGGTTTTTGCAAAAATACGTGCCGAAGAGGTTTTCCCCGTCCCCCGAGAGCCAGTGAATAGGTAGGCATGAGCCACTTGATTCAGCAAAATGGCGTTGTTCAGGGTGCGTGCCACCGTGGCCTGCCCTACCAAACTAGCCAAGCCTTGGGGGCGATACTTACGATACAACGGTAAATAGTGCGTTTGAATCGAAGGAGCCAGCTCCTCCATCGGGAACAAGCTAGTCAAGGCTACTCACGCCTCCGCCCGACTGGTTGGCGATGCGTTGTGCTTGCTCTAAACTGGTGTATTCACCCACGTTAATGCTAATGGTACCGTCATCGGCCAACTCCATGGTGCCACTCAGGCCACGCCCTTGAAGCTCTTGCACCACTTCCTTGGCCTCGGTGGTGCCTCGAAAGCCTCCAAGCGATACCTTGTAACGACGCAATACAGGCGTAGGGGGGGCAGGGGCATCGGTTAGGAGATTCGACCGTTCTTTGCCTTGCTCGGTAAGGGGGAGTGCCAAGCGACGTTTGGCTTCCCGAGTCGCTAAGGGCGAACCTTCAGGGGTGGGGGCTTCGGTGTTGGTTGGCTCGTTGCCTTTGCCTAGGCCACTGCCCACCCACTGGCCTTCTTTAGCCATGGCCGAAGACTCTTTTTTACGCAACTGCTCGTTGTCGCTAGGTACCATCAAGTTCAATCGGCCTTCAAAGGGGGGCAAGGCCACGGCGTTGCTTACAGGGCCTAAGGTCGATTGTTTTGCGGAGGAAGAAGAGGAGGTGGCATCCGTGGTTTGCACAAGGGGAGCGGTATCCAGCTTTTTAATATTCAGGTTGACATCCATATTTTGAAAAAATAACACAAAAAACAGAATGAGCACCGCCAAAGAAATGGCCAACGAGGCTAGAAAAAGAATCAGTAAGTTGCGAAACGAGAGAGTCATAAAGGGGGGCATCGCTCCTATAGGCTAAATGGATGGCAGAAGAAGATTCCAAGAATAAAGAAACGAGTGAAGCGTTAAGGTTAATTTTGAGTATAGCATAAAACAACGGATTCGCCAAAGCAAGAACACCCTGTGTTCTCAACACCTGCCTGCTAGCCTCCTGAATCACTTCTATCTTGAATCGGCCCTCTCTTTTAAATAAGTCTTGTACCTCCGTCATCGTTATGATAGGCTAAAATGAGTTTGTATTTTTCTAAAAAGAATGTTTGTCGTTCTACTCAGTCGTGAAAGTACCCCCTCTCTATGATGATGTCTCTTGCTCGTGTGCAACTTTGTGGCACCTTGGCCTCGAATGCTGAAAAGCGATTTACCAATACCAACGTAGGTGTCACTGTCTTTAACATGTCTGTGTATAACAGCCGTGGTGGCCGTGATGCTCAAGCTCAGCCGTTTCCTGTTAAGGTGACGTGTTGGCGTGGCCTTGCCGATGCCACCGAAGGATTACAGCAAAACCATGTGGTGTTGGTAGAAGGGCGTTTGCAAATTAACAGCTACACCACCCCCGATGGTCAGGCTAAAAAATATTACGAAGTAGATGCCAGCAGTGTGTTTGTCCTTCCTGGGTTGCCCCAAGCCTTGCAACCTGTTTCGGCAACAGCGGGTGCGGGCGGAACGGCCATGCCCCCCCAAGCAACCCCAGCACCTATGGCTTCCGTTGCTCCAGCCTCTGCCATGACGGCTCCAGCCCCCTCAGGCATGCCAGCAGGGGGTGAGTTTCAGCTCACCGATCTTTCCCCGAACGATTTCCTTACCGAAGACGACATTCCCTTTTGATTCGTCTTTCAATCGTTTAGGAAGCACTCTTAACGTAACGCAAAAGAGATAGGTGTTTAGCCTATCTCTTTTGCGTTAGTATTGTTTCAATACAGAAGTTTAACTAAACAGGCCTTTGAAAATCGTGGTCAACAGATTGGGCTTTTCCTTTTCTTCTTCTTTGGTATCTTCTTTTTTCTTGGCTTTTTCTAATTCTTTTTCCAAGGCTTCTTTTTTAGTGGTTAGCTCTGAACGCTCGCCCCGTAGCTTATCCAACTTGGCTTCTTCTTTAGCTAAAGCGTCTTTCGCTTCCTTTAACGTTTTATCTGCCTTGGCTTTCGCTTCTGTGTTTTCGGTATGCTTCGCTTCAGCTTTTTTCAGAGCTTGTTCGGCAGCGGCTTTCGCTTCAGGCTTTTCACTAGCGACCCGCGATTTAGCGGCAGCTAACTCGTTATTACTGCTTACTCTCGCTTCTTCGGCGGTTTTTACGCCTGTTTCAGCGTCACTAACAGCAGTTGTGGCGTTCTTAATCGTTGCATCGGTGCTGGCAATGGATTCGTTTAACTCTTTAAGATCTTTTTCTGAGGCCTTAATCTCTTCCTCTAAACTTTCAACGCTCTTATCACTGTTTTTAGTCGAG
>JBJTUB010000258.1:0-4463 GCA_046080465.1 Vampirovibrionales bacterium
ACGTCATTGGATTGCAAGATTTAAACGGCGAGGTAAGGTTGTCTCTCGTTCACTGAAGGATATGGAGCAAGCGATTGCGTTTCATTTTCACAGAGTCAATACTAAAGCTATTTAGTTAATACTCTCAATAATTCTAGGGGGGAGCCTTTGAGAGGTTTTTCACAATGAGGATCTTGCGTAAGAATGGAGATGGTCCCTCCTCACTGTGGGGGCGAACGCCCTGGCCTCTCAAGATTGCCCGTAGGGCAATGAGAAACGAGGAACTTAGACATGTACGGAAAAATAGTCATTCCACTCTATTTAAACGTTAAAACATTCTAAATAAAACACATAACTTAATGTATTTTTAACCCACCCACTAGTCACGGCTCTATGGATACGGTACACTGATAAAGTACGTTATTACCTAAACAACAATCAAAGGAGCCAACGATGATAGTAGCTGGACAAAGTCTTGCTGATTTTCATATGCACACGGTGTATTCAGATGGATCGAGCGAACCCGAAGCGTTACTAGAGGCCGTGGCCGCTGCTGGGGTCAAAACCGTGGCCGTGACGGATCATGATACCACGGCCGCTTACGAACGCTTGGTACCCACTGCCGAACGCCTTGGCTTGGAACTTATTAAAAGCATTGAAATTAATACCCACTGGGGCGATGAAGATGTGCATATTCTAGGCTACTATGTGGATAGCAGTAATGATTATCTTCAAGAAGTGATGGAACAACATCAAGCCGCTCGACGGGTGCAAATTAAGCAGATGGTTGAAAAAATAGCCAGCCTAACCAATATTAACATTCACCCCGATGAGGTGTTGGCACAATCGCACCCGCAGGGGAGCTTGGGGCGGCCGCATGTGGCCAAGGTGTTGTTTGAAAAACGTGCCGTAAAAACTATCGGTGATGCCTTTGGCAAGTACCTACGTTCTAACTGTTCAACGTATGTAACACGCCCTACGGTGACACCTCACGAAGCAGTTGAAGCTATTTATAGCTCGGGTGGGATTCCTGTGGTGGCACATCCTGGTTTGTGTCACGGTATTGAGAAGCTGATACCTGAACTGATGGCCTATGGTTTATACGGCTTAGAAGCGTATCACAAGGGGCATATCCCGCCCGTGGTTGAATATTTTTGTCAGATTGCAGAAAAGCACGATCTCATTATCACAGGCGGTACGGATTTTCATGGGTTGCCGCCTTTGTATGCCCAAAGTCATGCCAAGCTCCATGCCCCCAATCATTTGCTAGAGACGTTAAAAGAAGCGCATCGTCAGCGGCATCAGGCTTATGCTATGATTGCCTAAGGCCAAGCAAATAAAAAAGCTTGACTTTTAATCGTTTTTTCGTATAATTGCATTATTAAATTACTTGTGAAAAGGTATTTCTAATGTCTTCTGTTATTATGGGTTGTTTTGAAAACATTGTTACGTCGTTGGTTTTTTGTATGCCACCGATGTTTATGATGATGCCCATGATGATGGGCATGATGATGATGATGATCATGCCCTGGAGCTTAGGAAGTTTAAACCTTTCCCTCAAGCCTGTGACGATGTAGCAAAGCACTAAAAACACACCGACACACTTCCTAAGCTCTTAACTCTAGTTATATTATGCAGATTCGGTATCGATGAGCATTCATGAGGGGTTCACAGCAAAGGAAGTTTTTTTGCATGTGAATAAAAAAGAATCTGCCCCCTTTTTTTTGATGGCTAAAACGGCTTGATATGCTATTTTGTTCCTGATAAATTACCACCCACGTTTTAATAAGTTATATTAAACTAGAGAAGCCTTTGTACAAGGTTTCTCTACCTTTTTTCTGTTTTTTGGGATGCTCTATTATCGCCCTGCTGGATACATGAAAGACACACGAACGATGACCCACGCCCCCCTGCCTACCCCTCCTCCTTCCTTTGAAACGCAAGCCTTACACGCTGGCTATACCCCTGATGCCACAGGGGCGAGGGCGATTCCTCTGCATCAAACCACCAGCTATGTGTTCAACTCTACCGAACATGCTGCCCACTTGTTTGCACTTAAAGCGTTTGGCAACATTTACACTCGCTTAATGAACCCCACCACCGATGCCTTTGAACAACGGGTGGCAGCCCTAGAAGGTGGCATCGCGGGCTTGGCTTTTGCAAGTGGCCATGCCGCCATTAGTGGTACGTTGCTGACGTTGGCACAAGCGGGAGACCATATCGTTTCAAGCACCGATTTGTACGGGGGAACCCACACGTTACTTCAGCATACCCTGCCCAAGCTAGGGATTCATACCACGTTTGTATCACCCGCACATTTAGAAGAAAACCTAGCCCAGTGGGAAGCGGCCATTCAGCCAAACACGAAGGCCTTGTTTGTTGAAACCTTTGGTAACCCTAAGTTGGAAGTGGTAGATATCGCCGCCTTGGCTGAGTTGGCACATCGCCACGGCCTACCTTTGGTTGTAGATAACACCTTGGCGACACCGTACTTGTGTAACCCGATTGCACATGGGGCTGATATTGTTGTCCATTCTGCCACCAAGTTTATTGGCGGACAAGGGCTAAGCCTTGGCGGCGTTGTGGTGGATGCTGGTACTTTTGATTGGCAAGCCTCTGGACGATTCCCGAGCTTTGTTGACCCTGACCCCGAATACAACGGCCTTCCGTTTTGGGAAACCTTTGGCAATTTGACCTTTATTTTGCGTGCTAGAGTGCATACCCTGCGTAACTTTGGCGGAACACTTAGCCCCTTTAACGCATGGACGTTTTTAAATGGCTTGGAAACCTTGGCCTTGCGTATTGAAAAGCATAGCCGTAATGCTTTGCATTTGGCGACGTGGTTGCAACAGCATCCGTATGTGGCTTGGGTAAATTATCCAGGTTTATCGAACAATCCTGCCTATGCGTTGGCTCAACAGTATTTGCCCAAGGGGCAAGGTGCCTTGCTTGGGTTCGGCGTTAAGGGTGGGGCAACGGTGGCCAGTCAAGTAATTAACCATGTGAAGCTGTTTAGCCATGTGGCTAATTTAGGCGATAGTAAAAGTTTGATTCTGCACCCTGCTAGCACCTCTCATAGTCAGTTGACGGCTGAAGCTCAGGCTGCGAGTGGGGTGACTCCTGACTACATTCGCTTGAGTGTGGGCTTGGAAGCGGTGGATGATTTGATTGCGGATTTGGATCAGGCCATTCATGCTGCGGTGCAAGCAGGGGCCGTCGTTGGGTAACGGTTTTACCAAACATTTTGCAGAGCCTTCTATAGAAAGCTCTGCAAAAGCCCATTCGGGCTTGCAATGACGTGTTGAAAGCTGGGGGCGTGCGCCCTCGCAAGGAAACACGGAACGCGAGAAGCGCAAAAAACGAAAACGTGGGGTTGATGGGGGCGAACCCCCCAGAAATACTGAGGGGGGGGGGGGTTGGGGGGGAGGAACGGCCTCTCAAAGTCGTCTGAAAGACGACACAAAACGAGGAACTTAAAAGCCTCGAAAAACCCTTTTGCAGAGATTGCTATAGAAAGGGAAGCCCCTGTTGCAATACCACACTTTTTAAAAACCGATACAACCGCAACCGTTGCTGAAACCCTGTATCGCCCAAGGCCACCCAATCGGCCAAGGCGGGAGGAAGCAGGTTTTTAGGGAACTCACGATGACTGGCCAAACGACGAAACTCACCCTGCAACGTCTCGGACAATTCGGCAACCATCGGCGGGGGCGAAGTTGAATCAGCCGTGGCGGCAGGGGTGGCAGGGGTAGAAGGGGTAGAAGGGGTGGCAACGCTCGGAGGCTCGTTAGTGGCAACGGCCTGCTTCACACTCTTGCTTGCCCTAACGGAAGGTGTGGGCTTGGCCTGCACCGTAGCATCAACCGTGGTGGGCAAGGCATCGTTCAAAGCGAGTGCCTCGGGTGGGGGCGTCATCTTCACGGTAGCGGTCTGTGCCTGTTGGCAATAGCGTAAGGTGTGCAGTGCTAAGCGTGCCAAACGCTGTGCCATGGCTAGCGTACGCTCGGTACGGCGTCTAACACTTGGGTCTTCTTCATCGGGGTGGGCTTGGGTTAACTGAGTGAAGGCCTGCTGGCTGTGTTGTAAACTGATCACCAGCAGGTGATGGCTATCGCTTTCAAGTTGGTTGAGTGTGCTGGGGGGCAGGGGCATGAGTGGGGGTTTCCTTTCTATAGTTTTTTAAAAAGTTTTTTAGGCATAGGCTAGACGAGGAGCCTAGACACGTTTGTGAAGGAGTGTAGACAGAACACCATGACTGAACAAACGGGGCGTAGCGACAATGTATAGACATGCAAAAGAAACTTTTTAAGAGACTATATCAAAAAGTACCCCTTTAATAAGACACCCCCTTACCGACACGAACAAAAACTCAAAGAACAACCCTTATCTACTTCCGAAACGATTGCCTGAGCCTTGCCCAACGCTCGCCCCACGTTAAGTTATCTAAATGCACCGTCGGCCAGTAGGCCAACAGTTGTTCAACA
>JBJTUB010000259.1:0-8834 GCA_046080465.1 Vampirovibrionales bacterium
ACAGACGCCCCTTATTTATGACATTGGTATAACAACACAGAACCCCTCCATCAAACAACCGAACTTTTAAACTAAGGGCTAAAGTTTAAATCAATGATGCCGATAATAAAAGAAAGGCTCCGAAACGAGACCTCGCCATCGGATAGGATTTAAACAAAAAAGAAGGGAACTGCCTCCATGCCTCCATGCCTCCAGTGTAGTACAAACACGGCGGGGCTTTACCCTTAGTGAGCTACTGGTTAGCTTGGCCGTGCTAGGGCTGATTAGTGCCTTAACCCTGCCTAGCATTTTTAACAGCGTTAGCCAAAGCCAACTAAAAGCCACACAAAAAGAAACCATACAAATACTGCAAGATGTGATGCACCAAGGTTTTATGAATGGCGATTTTGCAGGCTTCACCGATTGGACATTTGATAGCACAAGTGACCCCATTGTGCAATATTTTACCAGTAAGCTGGCGGGTGCTACCCACTGTCCTAGGGGTAACATCGATCCACCCTGTACCCACAACTGGACAAATTTGGGTTTTAGCCATTCCCGTAATGATCATTCTGGGCGGTGGGTACTGCCAAACGGAGTGGGGGTTTGGCTTCGTCAATTTACTGATTCTGATGGCGTTATTTGGAACATCGATGGTAACATGAGCAATACCACATCAACAACCAGTGTAGCAGGGGCGGATCAAGTTGCCCTACGGTGCAATATTAGCAGTACCAACCAAACTTGGGTCACCAACCTACCCGCCAAACCTGGGCAATGTACTGCTCGGGATGACTATCACCAACCAACCTTCTCGGCCTTGTATCGGTAAGCCTTAGGGCTGTTTGTAACGAGTTGCACCCTTATCCTAATAGAAGCGTCAGTGTAAGCCGTTGTGCGTAGCAATAACGAATAGAGAATGCGGACGGGAATTCCTCACCCTAGAGGGCTAAAACTCTTGGAGGGAGAAGCTTCTATAACAGGCGACCGCTCATAACGGAAAGAGGCATCGGCGAAGCGACGTTTAACGGGCTGATACGCGCGGGGGGCGTGGCAGCCGCTGTAGAGTCGTTGGCGGGGCTTAGGGATGGCTTAGGAGAAGAAACAGGGGTTGAAGGCGACAAGAGCGGTGCAGGCTGTTGGAGCAAGCCTGCTTTTTCCGCTCGTTTTTTACGAGTCAGTAATGAATAGGCCTGTGGTAACCCCGTGTACACCAAGCACGACAAACCAATTTTAGCCAGCATTTGCACATTTTTACCTTCGCCCACAATAGGGTAGTGCTTACCCTCAAAATGCGATGAAATGCGAGGATGCCCCAACAGCTTACCCGCACTAAACGGCACCGCAAACAAATAAGAGGCAATGCGGGGTAAAATCTCGCCCACTTCAACTTTATCCTGAGAGAAGCCCAAGTACCCACCATAAGCAGGCAAGGCTCCGCTCCAAGCTTCTTGTTCAAGCGTCATGTTCATTAAATTGCCATCTTTTACCACAAACAACTCTAGGGGCTTTAGATGCACCCCCCGAGCCACCGAGGCTTTAAGTGCTTCGTAAGGCTTGCCCAAGGCCTGGAGTGTTGGTAGTTGCCCTTTAATATGCCAATCCACATGGGGCAAGCTCCACTGCTTATCAATCAGTGCTTTGGTTATAGGAATAAACGCCAACCCCGCTGCCAAGCTAGCTCCTTGGCCTAGGGCAAAGGTTCGGCATCCCTTTTGCACCATGCTAGCTTCATCCTCTTTATCAGGCACGGGGCTTTCAGCCCCATAACGTCTGTGTAAGCCAATAGCACCCACGTAACTGGTTTGGTGTAATACTTTGGCACGCAAGGCATTACGCAAACTAGGTAAAAAAGCAATGTAGCCTGCAATCGGTAGAACAGAGGCCATGGTTAGCCCAAAATCGTAGGTACGCCGCAGCTCTGGGGCGAGTGATTCTGGCTTGAGCATCGGCTCAAACACCTGCTGTTTAAGGAGCTTGTTCCATCCCCAAGCAATAGGGAACTGCCCAATCCATTCAAGGCCGTTGGTAAAAAACTTATCAACACTCTCGCTACGGCTTTGCACAAACAGTAAAATCTGTGGCAAGGTAGAGCCAAACAGCTCAATAGAAGCAACCTGAAGCAGGGAGTTTGATCGAACGTTATCCAGTGTTTTAGAGATGAAGGTTTCCGTAAGCACGGGTGAGCTTGGAGGCAGAGTAGTAGACATTTTTTAAGTTTTATTTCATAAACACACACACAAGATAAAAAGAGAGCTTCTCAGTGAGGATGGTTTAGAGGCTGTTTGTAAATCGTTTCAAACCGCTTCTTTCTTACTGTTCGGTGGTAAGTTGTCATTTGGGCAACGTTGAGAGGCCGGGGCGTTTGCCCCCACAGTGAGGAGGAAGCATTTTTATTTCTTACGCAAGATCTTCATTGTGAAAAACCTCTCAAAGGCTCCCCCCTAGGTTTATTAATGGGGGCTAACGCCCCCGTTACCCCCACTTGAGTTTGGTGAACGAAACAATACACCTGAGGGAGAGGGGGTAAAGGGGCTTTCGCAGAGTCTTCTATACATACGTATTAAACCAGCAACAGAAAAAAAAGACAATGAGCCTGCGTATAAAAACCGGGAAGCGAACGCTGGCGATGTTGGATGCACCTCAACCTAAAACTGTTTTACTATATCAAAGGCTTTATCTAGGGCTAAGAGTGTTTCATCAATTAACGCTGGGGTATGAGCCAAACAGGTAAAGCCCGCTTCAAACGGCGAGGGGGCTAAATACACGCCTTGGTTCAACATCGCCCAGTAAAACACATTAAAGGTGTCACGGTTGCTGGCAATAATATCGTTAAAGCTTTGCACGGGCGGATGAACAAAAAACAAGCTAAACATCGCCCCTACCTGAGTAATAGTGTGGGGCAGGGCGTGTTGCGTAGCGAGAGAAGCCATGCCTTGGCATAACTGTTGCGTCACTGCTTCAAGATGAGTGTAGGCGGCTTCATCCAACAAATCTAACGTGGCGATACCCGCTGCCATCCCTAGTGGATTCCCTGAAAGGGTGCCTGCCTGATACATCGGCCCTAGGGGGGCGACGGTTTCCATAATCTCACGGCTGGCACCATAGGCTCCCACAGGCAAGCCACCGCCTAACACTTTACCCAAGGTGGTAATATCGGGCATGACGTTGTAACGAGCCTGCGCCCCCCCTCGATGCACACGAAACCCCGTCATCACTTCATCAAAAATGAGCAAGGCTCCGTACTGGCTACACAGTTCTCGTAAGCCTTCTAAAAAGCCTGGTACGGGTGGCACACAGCCCATGTTGCCTGCAATGGGTTCTACCAACACGGCGGCCACATCGTGGGGGTGTTGTTGCAACAGACGATGCACCGAATCCAGTTGGTTAAATTGAGCCGTTAAGGTATCGCTGGCCGTGGTGGGGGTAATGCCTGCACTATCGGGCGTTCCTAAACTTAAAGCCCCGCTGCCTGCCTTCACTAACAACGAATCGGCGTGGCCGTGATAACACCCTTCAAACTTAATGAGCTTGGGGCGTTTGGTGTAAGCACGAGCCAAACGAATGGCACTCATGACAGCTTCTGTGCCGCTACTAACAAAGCGAACCACGTCAATGGAGGGGACACGATCAATGACCCGACGAGCCAACTCATTCTCTAAAGCACAGGGGGCTCCAAACGTGAGACCTTGGCTGGCGGTGCGTTGTACCGCCTCTACCACGGCGGGGTGGGCATGCCCCACAATGGTAGGCCCCCAGCTACAGACGTAATCAATGTAGCGATGCCCATCGGCATCCCACACCAAGGCACCTTCGGTGCGTTCCATCACCACAGGCGTTCCTCCGCCTACCGAGCGAAAGGCTCGCACAGGGCTATTCACGCCACCTGGTAGTAGTTGTTGGGCTTCGGCAAACAAAGCATCGGAAATAGGGCGGGGACGGGTAGTAATCATCATCATCATTAGGGAGTGTTTCCTTTATTAACAGTTGGTATTATACTATTTTTTAGGTTGAATAGCGATTTCCTGCGTTTGTCGCTTTGTGTTGCCCTAAAGGGCAATGCGAAACGAAGAACTTAGGAACAGGCGGAAATCTTTTCACAATACTATACTCTCTTTCATCTTTTTGTCATTGCGAACGTAGTGAAGCAATCTCCTTAGGCTTATCGTTTCTGTGCTGGGGATTGCCACGCCTGAAGGCTCGCAATGACGTATCTATTGGGGTAAGAGTTATAAGAGTTGCGAAACACCCCTTTAATACGTTTCAAACGCCTTAGGGGCAACGGGGTGTGTTTGATAATACGCCGTGTTATACTGATGCCATATTTTAACACAATTACTTGAAAACACACCCACCAACGGACGGTTTTTTAAGTTACCAAGCCACACCACCGAGACCAAATCGGGGGTGTAGCCTGCAAACCAAATATCCCGTGTTCTATCGGTAGTGCCTGTTTTACCAGCCACCGTACGATTAGGTAAACTGGCCGCTTTAGCCGTGCCTTCTTGAACAACGGTTGTTAAGGCAGAGTTAATCATGGCAGCATGGCGACGTTCAAAGCGATGCTCTGGCTTTACTTCATGGAGGATGAGTCGTTGACCTTGGTTGGTTTCAATATCTAAAATGGCACGAGGCTTCACATAGCCTCCCCCACGAGCCAAGGTGCTATACGCCGTGGCCAGTTCCAGCGGAGACACCCCACTCGCCCCTAAAAAGCTAGAGAAATTGTTAGGAATCTCACTGGTAAAGCCCGCTAAGCGACTGGTTTTTATGACCTCTTCAACGCCCACCCGTTGCCCTACCTGAATGGTCGTGGTGTTTCGGCTTAAGGCCAAGGCTTTACGAATGGGCAAGGGGCCTAAAAACCGACCATCCCAGTTTTTGGGTCGCCAGTAGCCCGAGGCCATTTTGTATTGAATGGGGCGATCCACAATAATGGAATCGGGGGTGAAGATACCTAAGCGAAAACTGGTTAAATACACAAACGGCTTAAACGTAGAACCTGGAGCCCGCTGAGCCATGGTGGCAGCATTGAACTGGCTTTTGTTAAAATCGGCTCCCCCCACCAAGGCAAGGATGGAGGCATCGTCGACGTTAATAGAGACCAAGGCACCTGATTCAATTTGACTCTGGGCAGGTGCTTTGGCTATCCCTTCCTTCAAGGCGAGTTCCGCCTGTTGTTGGGCGTTACTATCTAGGCTAGTGATCACCTTCAAGCCCCCTTTGCGTACCACTTCTTCGCCAAAACGTTGTTGGAGTTCTGCCATCACATGACTCACAAAATACGGGTGCTTAAACTGAGTCACCTCTTTAAAAAAGTGCAAGGGTTGTTGTTTGGCTTCTTGCAGTTGTTGGCGGGTAATAAAGCCGTGTTGATACATGGCACCTAACACTTCCAGTTGGCGGGTTTTCGCCGCTTCAGGAAATACAAAGGGATTCAACCCTTCGGGGGCTTTGAGTAACCCCGCTAGCAAGGCACCTTCCGCCACGCTTAGGTGATTGGCTGGCTTGTTAAAATACCGCCGTGCGGCTTTTTCGGCTCCATAGGCTTGGTTGCCCCAGTACACCACATTCAGGTAGAGTTCTAAAATGCGATCTTTACTATACAGTTGCTCAATACGGTTGGAGAGAATGGCCTCGGCAATTTTACGTTCTAAAGAACGCTCTGAGGAAAGGTAAATGTTTTTAACCAGCTGTTGGGTCAGGGTACTGCCCCCTTGCAAATCGCCCCCTGCTAGGTTTTGAGCAATGGCACGAAACGTTCCCTTGATATCGACCCCGCTATGATGATAGAAGCGGTTATCTTCAATGGCCATAATCGCCCGAGGCAACCACGGAGAAATGTCATTCAAGGGGCGAACAATCCGATCCTCATCTCCCCGAATGACGGCAATCAGTTGATGGTTTCTATCGTAAACCTGGGTGCTTTCGCTTGGGTTCCAGTGGGTGAGATTCGTGAGATTGGGTAAGTTTTGCATGGCCTTGGCAAACAGAAAACTAACATTCACGGTAATTAAAAAGAGAAAAAACAGCACCAAGCCACCTAAAGCCAAGCCCACTAGGGTGAGGCTTGAAACAGAAGACGATTCCTGCCGAAGATGCAAATCCACAGGCAACAATTGGGTGTAGGCGGTTTGTTGAGAGTCATCAAACCCTGTTTTTTGGGGGGATGGAGAGGACGCATCAGTCATGTAAGTCACCAAAAGCCTCTCTACTTAACAGGATAGTTCTAGCAATACAGGGGCATGGTCGCTCCCTTCCACGGTGTGTAAAATATCGGCATTCGTGATATGCGGCACCAAGTTTTGAGTCGCAAAAAAGTAATCAATCCGCCAGCCCACGTTGCGTTCCCTAGCACGGCTACGCATCGCCCACCAACTGTAGCGGTCAGGCTCGTTGGGATGAAGATGCCGAAAGGTATCCACAAAGCCTGCGGCCACTAAGTCATCCATCCAAGCCCGCTCTATGGGTAAAAAGCCAGAGGTTCCCTCGTTATCCTTAGGGCGAGCCAAGTCAATGGCGTGGTGGGCCGTGTTGAAATCGCCCGTTAAAACAATGGGCTTACCCGTGGCCAGTAAGGGTTTGAGATGCCCATCTAAAAACGCCTTGTAAAAATCCATTTTATACTGTAAGCGAGTGTCGCCACTGGTGCCGTTGGGGTAATAGGTGGCATAGAGTATGAAGTTGGGGTATTCTGCAATCAGGGTACGGCCTTCGCTATCAAAGGCTTCCACCCCGAAGCCTTCTTGCACCCGCAAGGGTTTCTCTTTGCTCCAGATGGCGACCCCACTGTAGCCAGGGCGAGTGGCGTGGCTGTAGTAGGTGTAGTAGCCCCCAGGGGGATGAATCATATCGAAAGTGAGTTGATGCCCTTGAAGCTTGGTTTCTTGCAGGCAGAGGATATCGGGTTGGGCGGTTTGCACCCAATCGAGCAAGCCTTTTTTTAACGAGGCTCGTAGGCCGTTAACGTTCCAGCTAATCAGGCAGCGAGTGTTAGATGTATCGGTGGTAGGCATGGGGGGAGGAGCTTTCTTTATCGTGAACCAACACCCTAGCAGTGTAACAAAAACACACCCACTCTGCCAAGCCTAAGGTTCGCTTGTGTAGAAGGAGTATTGGTAGGGTGAATGGCTCTAGTCTTATACCAATTTCATAAATAAAGGGCGTCTGTCGCTTTCGTTGTCGCTACGATTCTCGATGAGCTTATGTACCTCTATGTACACCGCACTCATCTGCGAGTTTAGGCTCCTAGAAATCACCTACACGCCCTTCATTTCTAAAAATGGTATTAGCTTCATCGTGGCGATACGGTTACCGCATCCAGTGACACGCTAACACCACAGCCCCCTTGCCTGATTTTACCAGCTCTCGGTTTCTATAGAAGACTCTGCAAAAGCCCATTCGGGCGTGCAATGAAGGGTTGAACGCTGGTTGCATAAACCCCTTTGAGGAAACGGGTTTATAGGGGCGAAGCCCCTATAAATACTATAGGGGGGAGAGTTTGAGAGGGAGGAACGGCCTCTCAAAGTCGTCTGGAAGACGACACGAAACGAGGGACTTAGAACCCTCGACAAACCCTTTCGCAGAGCTTTCTATAGTTTGGATTCAATTGAATGGCTTTGTTATAATCGTGATTGGCCCCTGCCCTATCCCCTAAAGCGAGTTTAGTATCGCCCCTATTCATAAACGCTTTAGCGTCGTTAGGGTTCCGTTGAATAACTTGGTTGTAATCGTCAATGGCTCCCGCTTTATCTCCTGAATCGGCTTTGGCAAGGCCACGGCTGTTATAGGTATCGGTATAGTTAGGGTTGGCTTTAAGGGCGTTGCTATAGTGATAAATCGCTTGGCTGTAATCCTCCATCGCTCCTGCTTTATCCCCTAGATTGGCTTTCACATGCCCACGGTTGTGGTAAGCTTTGGCGTAGTGGGGGTTTAGCTCAATCGCTTTACTGTAATCATCCATCGCCCCCGCTTTATCCCCTAAATCGGCTTTGGCAAGGCCACGACTGTTATAAATAAGGGCATTGTTAGGGTTGAGCTCAAGGGCTTTGCTGTAATCGTCAATCGCCCCCAGGTCATCCCCTAAATCGGCTTTGGCAAGGCCACGGCTGTTATAAGCAAGGGCATAGTTCGGGTCCTCTTGAATGGCTTGGTTATAATCGAGAATCGCCCCTGCTTTATCTCCTAAATCGCCTTTTACATGCCCACGGTTGTAGTAGGCTTTGGCATTGTGAGGGTTGAGTTTAATGGCTTTGCTGTAATCGTGAATCGCTCCTAGGTCATCGCCTACATCGTGCTTGGCAATGCCACGTTTGTAATACGCTTCACCCTGATGGGGGTTCATGTGAATGGCCTGATTGTAATAGTTAATCGCTTGGTTGTAATGACCTTTCGCATGTTCTTTAAAGCCTTGCGTGATAACGTCCTCTACAGTAAGGGCAAACCCCAGTAGCGGGTTGAATGCCAGTAGCACACAAACGTAAAAGAACACGTTACAAAGCCTCAAGGATGTTAAACGGTCTTGTTCAACGTCCCTTCGGATGCTGTGTACCCAGCTGGATTGAGTTGGCTTGCCAGTCATACCTCTTATCCTTTGCTAACCGTTGATATAGGTAGTGTCTCAACTTGGTGCTAATACCAACTCTCAGTTTAAATAGCGTAAGAAACTGTTTCTTTTTGGGGGGCAATGGGGGCGTTAGCCCCCATTAATAAACCGAGACATTTAACTAATTAGATGGTATACTTTTCTTTTGTTTAGAAAGAGAAGTGTGTGCTATATGAACTGCCCTAAATGTGGAAGTAGCGAAAAATCAAAAGCTGGATTTGTTAAAGATGTACAACGTTGGCAATGTAAA
>JBJTUB010000260.1:0-6450 GCA_046080465.1 Vampirovibrionales bacterium
CGTGAATATTTGACGGTGCAGTACCGTGGCAACGATAAATTGTTTGTGCCTGTGGATCAACTACACTTGTTGAGCCGTTACCGTGGGGCAGGCGATGCCCCGCCTAATTTGAGCAAAATGGGCGGGCAGGAATGGCACAAAGTCACCAAAAAGGTGAAGGAATCGATTGCCAACATTGCTAAAGAGTTGGTGGCACTGTATAAGGTGCGTCAGCAAGTGCCTGGCCACGCCTTTGACCCCGATACCCCGTGGCAGGTGGAGATGGAAGAAGCCTTCCCCTACGAGGAAACCCCCGATCAGTGGAAGGCCATCTGCGAGGTGAAGCAGGACATGGAGCAAACCAAGCCCATGGATAGGCTGGTGTGTGGCGATGTCGGCTTTGGTAAAACAGAAGTCGCCATGCGAGCCATTTTTAAATCCGTGATGGGGGGCAGGCAAGGGGCGGTACTCGTGCCGACCACTATTTTGGCACAACAGCACTACACTAATTTTAGCCAACGTCTGCAACCGTGGGGGGTGCGTGTGGGCTTGCTTTCACGGTTTAAAAGCGTGAAGGAACAGCGTGAACTTCTGGCCAAACTTAAGGCGAGCGAATTGGATGTGTTGGTTGGCACGCACCGCATCCTTCAAAAAGATATTCAGTTTAAAGAGTTGGGTTTGTTGGTGATTGATGAAGAGCATCGCTTTGGTGTCACCCACAAAGAACGTATTAAACAGTTGCGTACCAATGTGGATGTATTAACGATGTCTGCCACGCCCATTCCCCGTACGCTGTATATGTCGCTTTCGGGCGTGCGGCAAATGAGTTTAATTAACACCCCCCCCACCAACCGTTTGCCCGTGCAAACTTTGGTAGGGGCGTATAACCCCGCCCAGTTACGGCGTGCGATTTTGCAAGAAATAGACCGTGGCGGGCAGGTGTTTTACATGCACAACCGTGTACAATCTATTTACAGTGTGGCCGAACAGCTCCAACAACTGGTACCCGAAGCCCGCATTGCCGTGGCTCACGGCCAGTTGCCCCCCACCGATTTAGAAACCATTATGCTGGATTTTGCCAACCACGCTTTTGATGTGTTGGTTTCCACCACGATTATTGAATCGGGCGTGGATATTCCCAACGCCAACACCTTGATTGTGGATGATGCCGATCGCTACGGCTTGGCACAGTTGTACCAAATTCGTGGACGTGTGGGGCGTAGCGATGTGCAAGCCTATGCGTATTTTTACTATCAACCCGAAAAACAACTGACCGATGAAGCCAAGCAACGCCTGCGTGCTATTCGAGAGTTTACTAACTTGGGGTCGGGGTATCACATTGCCATGCGAGATATGGAAATCCGTGGCGTGGGCAATATTTTAGGAGCCGAACAACACGGCCATATGATTCAGATTGGCTTTGATTTGTATTGCGAAATGCTCAACCAAGCCGTGGATGCCGCCCATGAAGGCGTTGATTTACATGCTCAAGAAGAGATTGAGCCCAGCGTCATTGATTTGAACGTGACGGCCTTCTTGCCGACGGCCTATGTGGGGTCGCAAGATGTGAAGCTCAACGAGTACAAACGCTTGGCACGCTCCACCACGCAGGCTCAGTTACAGCAAATAGAAGCCGAATGGCACGATCGCTTTGGCCCCATTCCTACCGAGGCCGTACAACTGCTTCGGTTAGCGAAGTTGCGTATTTTGGCCACTCAGCTTCAAGTCACCTTGGTGCGGAGCGATGATGAAACCCTCCGCTTGGCCGTGCCGTACCCCCTGCAAACGTGGATGCAACTGCAAGCGATTCTTCCTGCCAGTTTGGGCAACAAACTACGGTGGATGGCACCCGTCAAGCAGAGTAATCAGTTTGCCCAGCCTACCTTGATGTACAAACATCTTGGGGCGAGTAGTACCGCCTTAATGGGCTTGGTGGAGCAGTTGTTTGATGCCCTCTTAGCGTATCAACAACAGGGGATTGAAGGTGTGCAGGCGTGGGTGAATCAGCAGGGGAGCGGTACTCCCGCCCTGAAAGAAGCTACCCCACCTGCAGGTAGTGCGAAAACCAGTAGTAAACCCAGTGCCTCCCGCCGTAACGTGAGTGATGACACTGCTAACACTTCGACTCCGACACCGACAGGCGAACACCCTACCCCCGAACGGCTCATTCTGGGTGGAGCGTCTCAGCCCACGCCTGAAGCAGGCAAGCTAGGCAAAGGCTCCCTGTTAAGCGTGGGTAATATCAACGGTGCCACCGCCGAACAACAACGCAAAGCCGAAGCCTTGGCCAAAGCCGAAGCCCGTGCCAAAGCCCGTCAACAATACTTCCGTTAATAAGGATGACCCCACTATGATGTATTTAATTGATTGCCCTCCTCATGATCCTTCAGGCATGTTGGTCAAACAACGCCTTGACGCAGCTGGCCAACTTTCGGCCTTTATTAACATCGCTGACTTTCCAAAGTCAGCGATGTTAAGCTATAACCCCGTCTCGCCTGAATCAGGCACGCTTTGTTTGCCCAATCATCCTCGTCCTATTGGGTTAGAAACCATTCGGGGGGTGTTTCGCCGAGGGTCGGAATGGATTAGCACGCAGCCTCACTATGATTTTATGCTACCCCAGTTGGTGTACTGGAATATGGAATCTGCCTTGGGTAGCCTGTATCGCTTACTAACGAACTGCACATGGATGAACTCGTTGGAAACATTTAATGCACACTACCACAAGGGGTTCCAGTTACACCAATTTAGCCAACTGGGCATTCGTATTCCACGCACGCTCATTACAAATCGGCCAGAGGATGTAGTTACTTTTTTTGAGCAAGAGCAGGGGCAAGTGATTGTCAAATATCCTTTTGGCGGTAAAGAAACAATCAAGTTAACTTACGATAACATGGTGCATCCCAGTTTTGCCACCCATTTGCAACAAATACCTATTAAGGTTCAAGAATGTATTGTCGGTATGGATATTCGAGTGTATGTGGTGGGCGATACCTGTTTTGCGTTAGAGATTCAAACCGATGCGTTGGATTTTAGAGAAACTCCTCACGCTTTTAGAAAGCCCATCACGCTGCCTAAAACGGTGGAGCAACAGTGCTTAGTCTTATGTAAAACACTAGGGCTACTCATGGCGGGCATTGATATTAAACGCACAGCCGAAGGCGAATACGTGTTTTTAGAAGCCAACCCTTCACCGGTGTTTTTGTATGATGAGGTAACCACAGGCTACCCCATTAGTCAACAAATTTGTGAAGTACTATTAGGGGCTGTTTGCAAATAAATTATACCAATTCAAAGACACAATCCCCTATGCCGCTTTCGGTGTCGCTACGATTCTCGGTGAGCTTATGGTCGTCTCTGTACACTGCACTCACCTGCGAGTCTAAGCTCCTAGAAATCAGCTAGTCGCTATTCAATCTTTTAAATGGTATAACGTCTGATTTATAACTGTTACCATGCCCTAAACGTTAGGGCATGCACACACCATTAAGCGTATAAACGTACGAACACACCACAATAAACTGATTTAATCAATTAAGCTTTATATATCTTATTGATGATAGCATCTTTGTGTGTTGATGACAAGAACCTTTTTTTTCAACGTGATGATTTTGTTTGGTGTTGAATGACGTTGGCAACGTTGCCTCGTGGATTGGGTTTATGTTACACTAAAAGCTAACATTTTTCTCTTTTTTAGTGGTCTTAGTCTATACTCTCTATGTCTACCCCTGTTCTTTCCTCTGCTCCTTCGTTCGGCGTGTCCCCTGTTGCGGGGCAACTAACGCAGTATTTGCAACAACACATTCAACTGAATCCGCAACAACATGAAGCCTGTTATACTCCCGCCACGCAAGGCTTACAGGTATTGGCAGGGGCAGGTACGGGCAAAACCATGCTCATTACCGCCCGCACCCTCTATCTGATGGATACCTTACTGGCCGAGGGCATCGCCGACCCCGAAAGTCGCTTGCTGGTGCTCACCTTCACCAAAGATGCCGCCCGAGAGATGAAGGAACGCATCCACCATCACCTACAAAAAGCAGGCTGGCAAGGTGCCTTGCCGCAAGAGAACGTCTCGAACTTTCATAGCTTTTGCATGGGCTTTTTAAAACGTCACCTATTGGAACTTGGCCTTCCTACAGGCTTTAGCTTGTTAGATGAAGCCGAACAAGCCAAGGTGCGTGCCAAGCTTCAACGCCTACTGGAGGCGAATCAGCTCAACAACATTCATTCCACGTTGCAACAGGTGGGCTTGGCCGAGGGGGTGCCGAAGGCGTGCTTGAGCATCGACTCTCTGAAACAACAGCCTTTTGAAAGCGTGGATGCCTTGGTGCAAGCGTGGTTGGGCGTTATTCAGCGAGCCAAGGCCTTGGGGTGGTCGCCCCGTGAGTTTTGGGTTCACACTCGCCAACAAACACTCGCCTTGGCCGAGATGTTTAAAACCCTACCCCCTACCGCCAGCGATACCGTGGAATTGATGCACGCTTGGCGAAGCAAGGTAGGGGCTTGGGCTAGCCCCGAATGGGTGTACAGTTTTGAAGAAGCCCAGTGTGTCGATGAAAAAAGCCTGTACAAACAGTTGCGAGATGCTCATTTTGGGCATCTTTGGAAGACCAAGTTCTGCTTAGAAGAAGGGGGGCGTGGCAATAAGCTCCCCGCCCCTAAACTACCAGATTGGCAGGCCTTTGATGTGCAGGTGCAGGCCGAACTACGGTTGATTGATCAGGTGGCGGCCTTTTATGCCCTGTATCAGCAAGAACTTCGCTTGCAAGGAGCCTTGGATTTTGACGATTTAATTAACGAAACGGTGCGTATTTTAAGCACACATTCCGAGATTCGTTACCGCTACCAACAACAGTTTAAAGCCGTTTTGGTGGATGAGTTTCAAGATACCAACGGTAGCCAACTCGCCCTGTTGCGGTTACTTTCTACCTTGCCTAGCACGGCGAAAGACCCCTGTAACATTACCGTGGTGGGCGATGCCAAGCAATCGATTTACGGCTTTCGCTTTGCTCAAAAAGAGAATCTTTCCCTTATTTTTGATGCCTTGCCCCCTGAAACCTTCCGTTGTGTAACGCTGACTCAAAACTACCGTAGCCTTCCGCCCGTGGTGGCCGCTGCCAACACGGTGGCACACCATGTCACGCTGGGCGACGCTTCTGCCGTGTACGAGAAACCTTTACAGGCCTTTCAATCTCTCCCGTCTCATGATGCCTCCTCCTCCTCTCCGCCGCCAGAGTGGGTGCAGTGGTGGCAGTTTGTGACCCCTAAAAAAGACGACCCCGAACTCTACAGCCCGCTTTCTCGTACCGAGCGGGGCATTCAAGCACTCATGGGCGATTTAGAACAGCATCAACGCCACACGCCCAACTTTCACTACGGCCAAGTGTGCATGTTGGTGCAAACCCACAGCGAAGCCGCCCGCATTGCCGAAGCCTTAGAGGAACGCCACATTCCCTATCTGCTGAGCCAAGATGCTAGCTTTTTTCAAGCTCCCGCTGTTAAAAACCTGTTGGCCTTGCTGCGTTTGTTGGCCGAACCCAACCATCAAGCCAGCTGGGCTAGGTTGCTTCAATGGCAACTCCCTAAAACAACGTTGCTCTGTTTGTGGCACACCGTGCAACGTTTCTTGCATCAGCCTGAAGCTTTTTTAACCATAGAACAGACGCAAACGGTACTAAATCAGCCTTTGAATCAACGCTGGTTGTGGGTGTGGCAGGCTTTACTCAATGGGGAAGTGACCTTAACACCGGTCCAACTCGCTCAGCTTCCTCAGGGGTTAGATACCCTACTCACCGCACTGGCTCCTCAAGAGAACATGCCACGCTTGCCCGTGGCAACGTGGATGAACGACCTTGCCCACTGGTTTCAACGCTTTCAAACCGAGCCTACCCTACCCACGCTACAGGCCTTGCTCACCTATTGGGATACCAGCCTACCCACGGCCAGTGCCTTTCAACGAGAACAAAATAAACTGCTCATGCAACAGGTTTGGTTGTTGGTGCATCAGCATTCGTCGTTGGCACAACGTAAACGCAAGCTACGTTTAAGCGATATTTGTACAGAACTGGAACGTTTGGCTAAGGATGAACGGGTGCAACTACCTTCGGTGGTAAAGGCGGCACGTCACCAAGGGCAGGCCACGCCCGCCGTGCAGTTAATGACGGTTCATGCGAGCAAGGGGCTAGAGTTTCCGCATGTGTATGTGTGGTGGTTGGGCAAGGGTAACAACCGTAGCGACGCTCTGTTGTTTGAGCCTCAGTACGAAGGCAAGGCGGGGTTTGGCTTGATACTCAAGCAAAACCAAAGCCCTAACCGAGCCTTCCCTTTAGTGAAGCCCGCCCTGTGGCACGATGTGTGGGAGGCTCCTCGCCGTGAGCGTGAAAAAGAGCGTTTGTTTTATGTAGCCCTTACCCGAGCCAAGCAAACGCTACGAGTTCTTGTGCCTGCCAGCACCGTGGGCGATGAAAA
>JBJTUB010000261.1:0-2161 GCA_046080465.1 Vampirovibrionales bacterium
GGCAATGTACCGCATCAGGTGATTCCCATCAAATCACCATTTCAGCCTTGTATCAGTAAGCTTTGGGGCTGTTTACAACGAGTCAACCGTTGAGACGATCGATCCTCTCGGGGGAGGGCTTCTAAAGGCTTAGGGTATGGCGTATCGCATCTTCCACCGTGGTATAGTCTCTTAAAAAGTTTCTTTTGCATGTCTATACGTTGTCGCTACGCCCCGTTTGTTCAGTCATGTAGTTTTGTCTACACTCCTTCACAAACGTGTCTAGGCTCCTAGTCTAGCCTATGCCTAAAAAACTTTTTAAAAAACTATAACGGCTTCTGCCACCGCCTGATTCGCCACCTTGACGCAACTGTTTAGGTTAATGCCATTCACATAGTTGCCCGCCAACACCAAGCCTGGGGCTCGTTGGCGTAGTAAGTTTGTGACTCGTTGCATCCGCTCTAAATGGCCTTGGGCGTACTGGGGTGTGGCTTTATGCCAATAATAAGCTTGCTCAAACGTCGGCGAAGTCGTGGTTTCTAGCATCCATTGGCTGCGTTGCAAGGCAAGCTCTTGCACTTTTTCTTTGCTCCATAAACGAACCTCGGGTGCCAACACCCCACCAATAAAGTGACACACCAAATGCTCATCTCTGGGCGAGCGGGTAGGAAACAGGCTACTGCTCCATAAAGCCCCTAGCCATGCCGTTGTAGGGTACTCGCTGTAAGGTATTTTCAAGGTGCCAAACCCCTTGAGTGTGGAGGCACAGGCCTCTTTTTTAAAGGCTTGGTAGGCCACCCACAACGGAGCATAGTCGACCCCATTAAGCAAGGCGGCGGCCTCGTTTTGTAGGGGGTCTATCAATCGTGCCGCTTCATAGGCAGGCAAGGTGCAAATAACTCTATCTGCCTTTAGCACGGCAGACGACCCATCGGGCTGAAGAACTTCGGCGAGCCACTGGGGTTGCGTGGCATCGCTGGTATCATAACGCAAGCTCATCACCTCGTGCTGAAGCTTCAATGCCTCTGCGGGTAGTTGGCTGGCCAGTTTGTGAATAAGGCTGGCCATGCCTCCTTCAAAGTTCAGCAACCGATAGTTTTTACGTCTGTTTTTAGAAGGGGTATCGGGTTGTTGACGTTGCTCGTTCATTTTTTTAAACAAGGCCATCAAGGCCCCCAACGTGACAGAGCCGTGTTGCTGTTCCCACGTTTTAAGAAAGGGAAACACACTGGCTACGCCTAGGGTTTCGGTATCGCCTGCATAAATACCACAGAGCAGAGGGGCTATCAGATTTTGATGGAAGGCCTTGCCAAAGCGATACGTAAAAAAGCGTTGCACAGAGGGATCGGGTTCGTCGTGCCAAGGAAAGCGTCGTGTGAAGGGTTCCTTCATTAAACGTAATTTGTCGCCAAAGCTTAGCAACGGAGAGGTGGCAAAGGTGAGTGGATCGCTAGGGGCTTCAATTAAACGATACCCTTTGGTAATAAAGCGATGCTTGGCCGTAGGGCTGGTGGAAACAGGGCGTAGCTGTAACTCTTCCAGCAGGCTCATCAACTCGCTAGAGCTACTGGGGAAGCTGTTGGGGCCCCACTCTAGCAGGTAGCCCGCCTCGCTTCCTTCATGCAGGGGGATAAACTCGCTACGAATGGCACCGCCCGCTTTGTTGCTTTTTTCGACAACCACACAGGTGTAGCCTAGTTTTTGTAATCGATACGCTGCAATTAGCCCCGAAATACCTGCACCCAACACCAACACGGTTTGGTGCTTGGCTAAGGCACAGGTCGTCTCGTTTGTGGCACAGGCGATGGGAAAAGAAAGTGTCGTCATTGGAGCGGTTCCATCTTCAAGGTAATTTAGGTAAAGTAATATAGCCGTGATTTTTCTATAGTATACCCTGAAAGAGCGAAAGAAGTTTGTGTTTTGTCTTAATCAACGCTTCACTTTTCATCTAAAAGCATCTACTATAGAACATAGTCTTTTTAAAAAATATATAAAGTAGTCTTCCCCCCCTATGAACATGTTAAAATCTTCTGTTACACCCAGCTTAACCCCGCCAGCACAGTTAATTGGCAAAACCGCCGATTGGCAAGCCTTAATGAAGGGGCTAAGTAGTCAGCAAAGTCAACGCTTTTTAATTTTAGGGGATGCAGGTTTAGGCAAAACCACCTTATTACAAGCATTG
>JBJTUB010000262.1:0-7585 GCA_046080465.1 Vampirovibrionales bacterium
CCCTGATTTGAACCCGATTGAGGGGTGGTGGGCGGTGCTCAAGCGGGTTGTAACCAATGGAATACGTTTAGGGCTAGCCTTCTACGAAGCCATTCAACACATCTTTGGAAAAGAGTCGTAAATTATTTAAAATACTATAAATGTAATCCATTATGTAGTTTCTATAATTTTTATCAACCCTGTTTTAAACTCGTGTTTTCCTCCAAAAGATGGGTGTCTAACCCCTTCACAAGCTATATTGATTTTAGAAAGTGTATTTTTCGCCGTATTACCACACGCAATGACACAAGCATTAGGAAATAACCCTAAGAATGAGTGTAAAATAGGTTTAGTCACTTCAAGCTCTTGTTTACTAGGTGTACGATTTTTTGTTTTATCATTGTTTTGATGTGGATGAAAAGGGAACGCATTCCAAAAGACAATGGATTCTTGTAGTTTGTTTTGCTCAACAATAGAATGGATAATGGTTGAAGTTGCTTCTTTCTTTTTTGTCTTATCCTTGTATAAAATGGCTTCGCTTGTAAACGCTACTCCCGAAAATCGGCACCCTTTGTAACCAGGAGCTTCTCCAATTAAAATAAGTGTTGCTTTTGTTTTACTAAGAAGGTACCTTTTTAGATTCTCTTGTCGAGTTATATGAGCGTTATGTTCTTCAATTTTTGTGTCTGAACACTTCCAAGGATTAAAAACGTTTTCCATTGGGTTGAAAGACTCCAACTGTTTAATAAACTTTTCAATTTCACTCATCATCATACAGACCTTTCTTGTCTTACAGGGGGGTAGGTAAAAGGTTGATAGACAGAGGAACGCCTTGAAGCCTTCAATCAGTCAAACAGCATAACACAAACAAACAAAAAGCAACAAAAATAACAAAGAAACGCCTTGCGTGTTGATGCTATACTATAAAGTAAACTTGCGTTAATTAGGGGCTTTTTGCCAATAGTTTAATGAATTGTTGCCTCTACTCGTCATTGCGAGCGAAGCGTGGCCATCCCCCACACAAAAGCGATAAGACTATGGAGATTGCTTCACGATGTTCGCAATGACGTAGTGAAGGGGAAGCTATTGTCAAACAGCCGATTATTCAAGAGAAACCCCACCCCCCGATGTTTGAAGAACTACAACACACCCACCCCGATGCGTGGCAACCCGCCCACTGGCAATACCTGATTACTGGCGAATTCGACGATCCGCAAACCCTTGGCCTGTTGGCCTGCCTCACCCCCGATGCCTGCGGTACCAGTAGCATCAAACACCTGTGCGAGGCTCTCAAGCCCCACCAAAAAGCAATCCCGCCGTGGCCCTATACCCCCCTGTTGGATGTGTGCGGTACGGGGGGCAGTGGCCAACAACACTACAACACCAGTACCACGGTGGCCATGGTGTTGGGAGCCTTGGGGTGCCAAGTCAACAAGTTTGGCAACCGTGCCGTGACGAGTGCCTCAGGGAGTTTCGATTTTTTAGAAGCCTTGGAGATTCACGCCGTGGGCAAGCTCAATCGGTTGGCCGATGCCTTGGGGCATACCAACGTGGCCTTTACCTTCGCCCCCGAGGTCTACCCCAGTTTGAAGCGACTAAGCGAGTTGCGTCAGCAGTTAAAGCAAAAGACAATTTTCAACTATGTGGGGCCCTTGTTGAACCCTAGCCCCATTGCGTGGCGAGTGTTGGGCTGTTCGCATGAGGGCATTCAGCCCGCCTTGGCTCAACACCTGTTGCACACCCCTAGCCTCAAGCGAGCGGTGGTGTTGCGGTCGCATTGCGGGTTGGATGAATGGCATCCCAATCACCCTGCTCAAGCTTTGTGGTGCCACGCCAACGCCACCGTGCTGGAAGAGGATCGCTTGCCTGCCCTCCACTCCCACCTCCACCCCCCCCCGCCGAGTGATGACACCACCGATGCCCTTAGCAACGCCAAACGCTTTTGGGAGCTGGCCAACGGCTGGGATACCGAGAGTTTAGCCTATCACCAAGTGCTGCAAAACAGTGCGTTGGCCTTGCATGTGGTGCATGCCGATGTGCCGTTGGGCGATGCCCTAAACGAGGTTCAGCAAGTGTTACGGTGCAAAGGGTTGTTAGAGGTGTTTAAAAAGTTACAACGGGTGTATCACTAAGGATTCATGATGATTCAAGATGTATTAATTATCGGTGGGGGAGCCTCGGGCATTTTTACCGCCTTGCAACTAGGCAAGCTCGCCCCACACCTGCACATTACGGTGCTGGAAAGTCAAGGCCAACCCCTAGGCAAGGTCAAAATATCGGGTGGGAGGCGTTGCAACGTGACTCACAACATCGAGGGCAACGCCAAGCAGTGGCTGGCCTATTATCCAAGGCAACACAACAAACTACGCCACCTGTTGCATCAGTTTGATGGCGTGGCCATGCGGGCGTGGCTCCAAAAGCACGGCGTTGCCACCCACGCCGAAGCCGATGGACGAGTCTTTCCCCACACCAACGATTCGCAAACGATTATTGATACCTTTTTACGCGTGCTTAAAAAGCAAGGCGGGGTGTTGCAGCTCAAGCAATCGGTGAAAACCCTCAGCTACGATGCCGATTCTCAACGCTGGCAAGCCACGCTCAATACTGCTACAGGTCGTACCCTGCACGCCGATGCCGTGGTACTGGCCACGGGCAGTAGCCCCAAGGGGTATGCCCTCTGCCAACAGTTGAGCATTCAGCTTGCCCCCATGGCACCATCGCTGTTTACCTTTGTGGTGAAGGATGAACGCCTCACGAGCCTAGCGGGCTGTAGCCTGCCGTGGGTGACGGTCACCATTCCTGCCGCCAACGGCAACAGTAAAGAGGCCATTAAAACCGAAGGCCCCCTCTTGGTGACTCATTGGGGCGTGAGTGGCCCCGCTATTTTAAAAGCCTCGGCGTGGGGAGCCTTGGCCTTGCAAGCCTGCGAGTACACCACCACCGTGTTTGTGGATACCTGCCCTAGCCTGCCTTACGAGACACTCCGCCAATGGTTGTTGGCTCAAAAACAGGAACAGGCCAAAAAACAGCTCGATAATGTACTACCCAAAGAAAGCGGGATGCCCCAACGGTTTTGGGGCTATGCCCTTCAATCGGCGGTCTTACCCCTAACGCAACGCTGGGGCGATACCAGCGACAAAGCCTTAAACCAACTCTGCGAACATCTCAAGCGTCACCCGTTGGCTATTCAGGGCAAAGGCACGTTTAAAGAGGAGTTTGTCACCTGTGGGGGCATTGATTTAAGCGAGGTAGAGGGAACAACGCTCCGCCTAAAGCACCGGCCTCCACACCTGTATGCTGTGGGCGAGCTGTTAAACGTGGATGGCGTGACGGGTGGGTTTAATTTTCAGCATTGTTGGGCCTCGGCCACGGCAGTCGCCACGCACATTGCCACGGCTCAATAAACGTTTTTTATCATTTCGCAGATTGAATCTGCCCAGCGTCCGTTGTTACATAATAAATGACTTAGGCCATGTGATTTAGGTGGCGGGAACAGCATCCAACACGCCAAAGGTTTTATCCCCCAAGCAAATACCAGCCCCCCGAGCTGCATGAACCAAATCGCACTCGGTGGAAACAAACTTGTATTCACTGACGGCATCAGCCAACGGCACCGATTCAATGTTGCCCGCACGGAAACTGGCCATCTTGCCCCATTCGCCCGCCAACGTCATTTCAGCTGCTTTAACGCCAAACTGAGTCGAGAGGATGCGATCGTAGGCACAAGGGGTACCGCCACGTTGTAAGTGACCCAAAATCATGACGCGGGTATCCACGTTGATATGTGCCTTTAGCTCTTCAGCCAACTGATGCCCCACACCGCCGTACAGCACGTTTTGATAACCTACCTCTGTCGAGGCTTTGGCCACCACGTCGCCATCTTTGGCTTTAGCACCTTCGGCAATCACCACAATGGCATAGCCTTGATGTGCCATTTGGCGTTCAATTTTTTGAGCCACACCTTCCAGCTCATAAGGGATTTCAGGAATCAAGCAAACATCGGCACCGCCTGCAATGGCCGAGGCCAAGGCAATCCAGCCAGCGTGCCGTCCCATCACCTCGAGTACCATCAGGCGGTTGTGAGACATGGCCGTGGTCACTAAACGATCGACAGCTTCGGTGGCAATTTCCACGGCGGTTTGAAAGCCAAAGGTGACATCCGTTGCGGCTAAATCGTTATCAATCGTTTTAGGTACGCCAATCATGTTAATGCCACGTTCTTGCAAACGATGGGCGATATCCATGGAGCCTTCGCCACCAATAGAGATAATGGCTTCGATGCCAAGCTCATCGAGGCGACGCTTGAGTTCATCCACCCGATCTTCACTCACCCAAGTGCCGTCTTCTTGCAGGACGGGCCACGCAAAGGGTCCCCCTTTGTTGGTGGTTTTAATAATGGTGCCACCACGAATATGAATCCCTTGAACGGCAGACTCATCCAAAAGCATGACTTCCATAGGGTCACGTAAGATGCCGTTAAATGCTTCCACAGAGCCCACTACTTCCCAGTCGGGTTCTAGGCTCATGCGGTGTACTACGGCTCGAATAACAGCATTTAATCCGGGGCAATCGCCTCCGCCAGTCGCTACCAAAACACGACGCTTATTAGAAGTAAACAAGGAAGAGTTCCTCCGTGCCAAATGATCCTACATGAAACGCCGTATCGAGCGTACGAAGAGCGTTCATGTTAACGTGTAAACTTGAGTGTTGCAGAAGCGTTAAAAGTAATGTCTTCTCCAGTATAAATAAGTAATGTCTTCTCCAGTATAAATAAGAGAGTGTTGTTTTGGCCTCCTTCACATGAGGGAACGCAACAAAGACAATAATAGTTTTTTTATTTTTCACTTCTTCTCTATATAACCATAAACACAGGGGTTTAACAATTGTTTTTTCGCAGACTTTGGAGCTGTGTTTTCTCAAGCTTTTACCCCCACCCTCCTACTCCGTGAAAGATTCAACGCCCCACCACGCATAGTTTGGCCACGCTGAAGGGTTAGGGGGGAAGTGTTCTAGCAAGGTGGGGGCATCGCCACCGCACACCCAAAGCCCTTGCCCCGCCTCTGTGTAGCGGTGTAACAACCCACGCACCCCTAGCCAAAAAAGTAGGGTATGCCCCACATCCATACAGGTTTGTGTTTCTCTGCCCAAGGGAGGGGGGGGGGCATGGTTTAGGGGGGGGGGCGTTACTAACCGAGGTTCGGGCAGGTGCGGAGCAGAGGCCTGCAAACTACGAGCCACACTGGCCCAACCAGGGGCAATGCACCCACCTAGATGCTCAAACGTGGCTGTGGGGGTGTGATAGCGAACGGTATCTAAGGTACAGGCTGTCCCTAGGCTTAGCACCGTCGCTTGTGGCGTGTTGGTGGCACGCATGATCGTGGCCAAAGCCTCCATATTCAACCGACGATCTAGCCCCATGGATGTTGGTTGGGCATAGCTGGGCTGTACGCATCCTACACGTTCCAGTAAGTCGTGATGAATCGGGTGCCAGTGGCAGGCGGGATACGTCACAGCCAGCTGAGAGAGCGTCTCATCTAGGGCGGCTTGCCACCGAGGGTTCGACCCTAGGAGGCCGACATGCAGAGGGCAGGAGCTACCTGTTGTGGCTGAATGAAACGCTAGCAACTGCTGAAGCCACGCCTCTAGTTTAGGGCGTAAAAAGGCGTGTTGTTCGGCGTTTGAGAGGGGGGCGTTCGGCCATGGCCAGCGTTGCTGCCAGCATCGTGGTGCTAGCAAGGCCGAAGCACGGTGTTGCGTTGTATCAGGCGGGGGCTGAACCCAGTAGCCAGACCAGTGTAGGGATAAGCCCTCCTTTGGCCAAGGTGCTTCGATGAGACTCAGTTTTAAACAGGTATTGCCATTATCGAGCCAACCATACATCACAACGCAACCTTATCGGGGGCAAGGCCGAGTAACGATAAATATTCAGGCAAAGGGTAGAGAGACCCTGTGGCCAGCCCTAGGGCGGTGGGGTGCGTGTGTATGACACTTTGCCAAAGCCGAACGGCTTCGGGGGGGGCTTGGCCTGCCCAAATAAAGCGAGTCTCCAGCTCAGGGAGCTGTTCACGCAAAAACTGTCTCAACACTTGGGGGGAATGATACAACCCCGCCGTTTGCCAAGCGGGTTCGGTAATTACCACCCCGATGCTTTGCGACGCATACGCACGCAGTAGGGGCAACAGGGCTTCCATTGGGCGGTTGTTGCGTAAGCTGAGCAACCAAACAAGCGGGGCATGGCCGACCACCTCTTTCAGGCTATGCTTTAACGCCTCAAAGCCCTCACTGTTGTGAGACCCATCGATAAAACAACGCTGTTGTGGCACATACTGCAACCGCCCTACCCACCGTGCCCGGGCGAGGCCTTGGTAGAAGGCCTTTTTGTTACGCATAAACCCATGCCGCTGTAAGGTGTTCATGGTGGCCAGTAGCGTGGCTAGGTTGTGTAGCTGATGCTGGCCTAAAAGGCCAAGTTCTAGGGTTTCATGGCTAATGCGGTTGTGGATGCGTTGGGTTCCTTGGGGGGTAAAGGGGGTGTATGACTGCAACACCGCAGCATCGGCCTGTAGTACGGGGCCTGCGTGACGCTCGTTGGCCACACGCAACAGGGTGTCTTTGGCTTCTGTGGGTATATTGGAGCCAAGCACCACGGGGCAATGAGGCTTAATAATGCCCGCTTTGGCCGTGGCAATCGCCGTAAGCGTATCGCCTAAACGATCCATGTGATCCCATCCAATGCTGGTAATAACGCTACACAAAGGCGAGGCAATTACGTTGGTGGCATCGAGTTCGCCCCCCAAGCCTGTTTCTAAAATCACGATATCCACGCCTTCTTCACGAAAGACTCGAAAGGCCAACAGAATCAAAAACTCAAAGTAGGTCGGCCATTCTTCATGTCCTGCATGGTAAGGCCCTAGCAATTGAGTCAATTTACTCCAAAGTTTGGTGCTGTGGGTGGCCATCGCCTCGTGGGTGATGGGTGTGTTGTTGAGTTGAATACGTTCATGAACGCTAAACACATGCGGACTAATGGTTAGCCCAACCTTAAAGCCCTGTGCCACCAACCCATGGCTTAGCAGGGTACACACGGAGCCTTTGCCGTTGGTGCCTGCCACATGCACACACGGTAGCTCGTTTTGTGGATGGTTCCATTGCTCTAAGATAAAGTGTAGCCGATGCAAGCCTAGCTTGATGCTCTCTTTGTTCAATTGCTCAAAGGGGTAGCGAGGCGCCCCCAAGGGAGGCGGTGGCGTAACAGAAGCAGAGGAGGAGGAGGAGGAAACAGGAGAAAAGGTCATAGGTTTAAGCCTTGAGTTAGAATAAGGTTTATAAAAGACTCTGAAAGGGGTTAAATTGCTCTGTTCCTTCTCCCTTAGGGAGAAGGTTAGGATGAGGGAGTCGCAGGCGATACCTAGGTTGGTGAAATCCCTCACCCCAGCCCTCTCCCTGAGGTGTATTGTTTCGCATAATTACAAAGATGTTCAAGAGGGGCTTTGTAACCGATACATTTTAATCGGGTACGGTTATAAGCATACACGAAATCCTCAATATACGCCACACGATCTTCCTTACAGTTAAAGCGGTTACGATGCTTATGTGTAATGGGATA
>JBJTUB010000263.1:0-1704 GCA_046080465.1 Vampirovibrionales bacterium
TCAACTAAGCTCGCTTGCTTTGAAAACAGGAGGGCTTTTTCTCGGAGATCTAAACTGTAAGCCATGGTAGTTGTTCCTTTCAATAAAACAGTCACTCTGTATAGTCTACCACGATTCAAAAATATTTCAAAATACTATATGAGAAAACACCTCCTCAAGAACGTGAAGCACTTTTGAACAACCCTCATGTTGTTGCTCCTTTTCGTAAGGATAATATTTTTAAATTTTCTCTTCATAAAAAGTCGCCAGCGGGTGATCAATTTATTATTCATGTTATTAACTTAGATCTTACAAAAGAATCACCAGGGCGTTTAGAACTTGAATTAAGGGGTGAAGGTGCACATAGCCATTTGGCCAATAGCCAGTCTGTTTTGTTAACGAAGGAAGGTAATTTTTATCATCAATGGCTGAAGCAAGTGGCAGAGGCAACAGAAAAAACAAAAACAATGCTTGGACTCAGATCATTTACAACCCACAAAGCTAATATTTCCTGAAACGGGGAAGGTGTTCAAGTTTCATAGAAAAGCAATACACACCATAGGCTTTGAAAAGAAGGCTCCAGTAGTGACGTTCTTTTCAAAAACAGCGGATCCTGATCCAAATGTTTCTAGCCTCCAGTTTATAACAGCTGAAGAGCACGCACAAAATTTGAATCAGGGAGGTACAAAAGCTCCTTACTCAACCATAGGAGAAACAATGTCTGCTGGATTAAATGGACTCCTACAACTAGAAGAAGATCATGGTATTCCTTTTGAAGAAAGTACTCGCCATTGCTCTTTGAAGACTCAAAAGTGTCCCATTCAGTCTGCAGAATAAAGCAAGGTTAATTCACAGGCTTTACAGCAGTAGCTTTTTAGTATAGCTAGTTTTGTACAAAACTAGCTATACTAAATTATTATCAGACCCAAAGGGGGCTAAGTCACAAATCTTCTCTTGGTTTTTAATTATTGACTTGGAATGCGGGCTATAAAGGTAGGCCAAGGGAGAAGGCGGGGGCGGGGGTGGGGGCAGGAATGCAACATCAATTCGCCGTCTGACGAAGCCAGCCCAACGCACCCTCATTGTACAAGCCGAACGGCCTTCATTGCAGAGGCCGAATGGGCTGAGCGATCAATCCGCCTCGTTTACGGCCGAGTGCTTGCTTGGTAACGGTGTAGGTAAAGCCCGCTTCCGTCAGGGCATCTTTCACCGCCCTTGCACAACTGTAGGTCAGTAGTTGTCCGTGCGTGGGGTGAAGCACGGCATGATACGAAGCAAACACATCGCTACACCATAGTTCTGGCACCGCCTGTGGGCTAAACATATCGTAAAACACGGCATCTACGCTTCCCTTGTGCAAGCGTCCCTCTTTCAGACACGCTGCGAGTAGCTGGTTTGCATCGCCTATAAATACGCTGAAAGATAGTTCCAGCATGGCTTTGGGGGTATTTAAGTGAATGGAGTTCAAATGCAACTTAGAACATAATATATATTATCAGACTCAAAGTACCCCTTCAAACTCCATTCACTTAAATACCCCCAAAGCCATGCTGGAACTATCTTTCAGCGTATTTATAGGCGATGCAAACCAGCTACTCGCAGCGTGTCTGAAAGAGGGACGCTTGCACAAGGGAAGCGTAGATGCCCTGTTTTACGATATGTTTAGCCCACAGGCGGTGCCAGAACTATGGTGTAGCGATGTGTTTGCTTCGTATCATGCCGTGC
>JBJTUB010000264.1:0-4753 GCA_046080465.1 Vampirovibrionales bacterium
GGCTCGAATGGCAGGGGTGGTCCGTGCCTTGGCGTGTAGTTTAATGTGCATGGTGCCCTCGTTCTGAAAGATAGTGAAGTCCTAATACTATACCATGAACATCTTTGCAATCATGCGAAACAATACACCTTAGGGAGAGGGGGTAAAGGGTCTTTTGCAGAGCCTGCTATAACGACTGATACCAATTCTCAGTTTAAATAGCGTAAGAAACTGTTTCTTTTTTTGGGGGCAATGGGGGCGTTAGCCCCCATAAATAAACCTAGGGGGGAGAGTTGTAGAGAGGTTTTTCACAATGAGGATCTTGCGTAAGAATTGAGATGGCTCCTCCTCACTGTGGGGGCGAACGCCCCGGCCTCTCAAGATTGATCGTAGGGCAATGCAAAACGAGGAACTTAGGAATGTACGGAAAGATAGTCATTCCACTGTAACGTTGTTAAAACGATTCTCGTAACACATCCACCAAGTACGGATCCCACGCCTTGCCCGATTCCAAGGCAAGTTCTCTAAACACCTCGGCCTTGCTTAGCACACTTTGCCGATGACGACGTGGTTCTAAACGAGCCGTATAGGCGACACACAACGCCAAAATCCTTGAACCCAGCGGAATGTTCCAGCCACGCAATCCATAGGGCTGCCCGCTTCCGTTCCACCGTTCAAACTGCAACTGTAAGTAAGGCCAACAATCGCCTAAGCCAGGCACAAAGTTTTGCAGTACCCGCAATTGACGGTGAGGCAACTGTTTTTTATAATTGTCACTCACTTTGGCATTCCATGCCCCTGCTTGGTTTAAATGCTCTTGCGGAATGAAGGCTCGATACACCCCTGTAAACAAGGCCGAACGCTCCAGCACATCCACCGTTTTTTCGCTTAAATGCAAGGCTTTACTTAATTTACGTACATGTTTGGCCACCCTCATGGAGAAGCCTTTTTTCACGCCTTTTCGTGCATCAACCACATGGCTAAGTGCTAAGAGCAAATCGGCTTGATACATTAACAACGTTTCATAATCGTTGTTAATGTGATGACGCATATCCACTAAATCCATCATGCTTAACTCATCGCCTTGGCTCAAGGCCTGTTGGTAGAGGCCAACCGTGTATTCTACCTTCCAATAGTGGCCCAACAGATACCCTGTTTGCAGTAAAAACGATTTTACAGTGCTGTTAGGTAAGGGGTCATTTGCTTCGGAAGGAGCCTCGGCTTCTTTTGGAGAAGCGGTGCTAGGTTCAGGGCGAGCAAAGACCAACAACCCACTCAACTTATTAAGCGAATAAATAGGTTGGGCAATCCACTGAGAGGGTGCCGTCGATAGTCGCGACCCCACGCCCTGCTCCCATAAAAAGGAGGGGTCGATGCTAAAGGCTTTGGCCTTGGTTGGATACTGTTGCAACCATTTAATGAGCGGATGCGTTGGCTGTTGAAGGGAAAGCCATTGTTCGGGGTCGGCTTTGTGGGCATCCAGCGGTAACAAGGTGGAGGCAATCCGACGCAAATAAGGACGCTGGTGCTGTACTTGAAAATCAAACAAGTACACATGCCCTTCTTGCAACAAGTTTTGCAAGGTGTATACAAACAAGGGGTACAGCCATAAATCAAACGATGAACTTTCGGTGGGCAATCCCAAAATCCCAAACCACTGATCTTGGCTAAAACGAGCAATGCCTTCGTAGATTTGCTCTGTAATGCGTTGTCGGCGTTGCTCTTGCTCAAACCATTCGGTGGGATGCTCGGTGGTTTTACCAAAGTTTAAGCTGCTTAACACATCGTACAGGGAATGCTCGACAAGCTCTAATTTATCACCCGTGGGCAAAAAAGCTTGAGGCGAGTGCAGACGGTTTGCTTGATTGTAATGTGGTAAAGCGGAATCAAAGGGTAACGAGGAGGAGGAGGGAGAAGCCTTGGGCATGGTGTGGCCATCCTGACTAACAAAACAACAACTAAACCTATTAAAAGAGTGACTACTGTTCTTGGGTATCGGTTTGGTAACGCCTCATCTACAGTAGACTGTTACAATTAGTTAGAGATTTCTTTTTCGTCAGAGTGTTATAGAAACCTCTGAAAAAGCCCATTACCCCTTCTCTCTAAGGGAGAAAGAACTAAAGATTGCAAAGAGGTGTTTGTCATTGCGAACGCAGTGAAGCTAGCTCCTACGATTGAAGGGTTTTTTAGGAGCAAGATGGGTGACTCGTCCTTGAGGTGTGTCATAGTAATAAAGACAGTTACGTTAACGTAGGTGTTTGTATTACTAGAATCTCTGAAAGGTACTAACCATGAGTTCTTTTTGGCAACAACTTTTTCCTTCAGCTTCAAAACCACAACAAACAAGCTTAAACAACGAGGGCTTAGCCTTACTACACATCAATACGCAAGGCCAAATAGAACAGGCCAGCCAGCAAGCGAATGTGTTATTTTGTACCAACTGTGTAGGCAAGCAGGTTGCCCAGCTGTTTGAAGTCTTTCCTGGTGGGTGGCAAAGCCAGCTGCAGGCTTCTACGACGTTACGAGCTGTTCCCACCCAGCAAGCAAGCGTTTCTGTGTTGGTTCAGCTTCTTCCTTCAACTAACGAATCAACTTTATCAACCTTGGTATTACTACCCCAGCCCGCTATTTATGATGAGATGGCGAATGCTAAAAGTCAAATGAATGCTTTAAATAAAGTTCAAGCTGTTATTGAGTTTGATTTACAAGGCACTATTTTAAAAGCGAATGATAACTTTTTAAACACAGTGGGGTATCGTTGGGAAGAAATAGCGGGGCAACACCACCGCATGTTCGCCCCCCCTGGGTTGGCCGAAAGCCAGGAATATCGTGATTTTTGGAAGGCTTTAGCTAGTGGTGCAAATCCTAGTGGAGAATATTATCGTATTGGTAAGCATGGCAAAAACATTTGGATTCAAGCCTCGTACAATACCGTATTTAATGAGCAAGGCAACCCCTATAAAGTGGTTAAATTTGCTATTGATATTACATCACAGGTACTTAAACGTCAGCAAGCTAGTGATATTAGCGATTACATTCAGCAAGTGGCCACGGGTGCCGAAGAACTGAATGCTTCAGTGCAAGATATTTCTAACGCCATGCAACTTTCCAACCAATCGGCCAATCAGGCCTACAACCAAGCCCAACTGGCAGAAGGGGCTCAAAAACAACTGGCCAATTGCTCGCATTCTATGGGCAATGTGGTATCGCTCATTCACTCCATTACCGATCAAATTAACCTACTGGCCTTGAATGCCACCATTGAATCGGCTCGGGCTGGTGAGGCGGGTCGAGGGTTTGCCGTGGTTGCCAACGAGGTTAAGAATCTGGCTGGGCAGGCACAAAAGGCCACCGATCAAATTGCTAAAGAGATTGATGGCGTGTGGACTGCTTCTAACCAAGTGGAGCGAGTGCTAGGTGAAATTAAACAAAGCATTACCCAAGTGCGTGAGTATGTGGAAAGTACCAGTTTGGCCGTTAATGAGCAAAGCCATGTAACGCAACACATGTCGCAAAGCCTGCAAGAGGTTGCGAATAAAAGTCGGTTGCTGGTTTAATATAGTGGAAGTACTATATTTCCGTATAGTCCTAAGATCTTCGCTTTGTATTGCCCGTTGGGCAATGTAGAGAGGCCGTTCCTCCCTCTCTACACTCTCCCCCCTAGGTTATTAACGGGTGCTATCGCCCCCGTTGCCCCCATTAGAAACATCAGGGCTGGGCTTTTTAAAACTGTTTGGGAAAATAAGGATTCGAGTATATGTAATTTTTTCCAAAAGATCCTCTTTTTCAATGAGTTTATTTGACTTCATTGAAAATGGCGTTACTTAATGTGCCATAGTGAAAACAGTAAGTACATTTACATTTCGTGTAAATGTGTTAACAATCGTGCGAAATAAGGTTTGTGCTTTTTTCGCATGTATTCATTCGTTTTCATAAAGTGACACCAAGAGGTAGTAGCCATGATAGCTTTTTTACATCCGTTTTTTGGACAATCGTCTCAGGCACCATCGATAGGTTTTTGCGACAATGCCGAATTGACATTGTTAAATATTAATTCTCAAGGCATCATTGAGCAAGCAACACCACAGGCTGATACGTTATTTGCTACCCATTGTGTTGGCAAGCAGGTATCGCAACTGTTTAATAATTTCCCTGTAGGGTGGCAAAGCCAGCTGCAGTCTTCTACGACTTTGCGAACAGCTTCCACCCAGCAAGCAAGCGTTTCTGTGTTGGTTCAACTGCTTCCTTCAACTAACGAATCAACTTTATCAACCTTGGTATTACTACCCCAGCCCGCTGTTTATGATGAGATGGTAAGTGTTAAACACCAATTAGATGTCTTAAACAAAACACAAGCCATTATTGAATTTGATTTACAAGGCCATATTTTAAAAGCGAACGATAATTTTCTGCAAACAGTGGGGTATCGTTGGGAAGAAATAGCAGGGCAACACCACCGCATGTTCGCCCCCCCAGGGTTGGCAGAAAGCCAGGAATATCGTGATTTTTGGAAGGCTTTAGCTAGCGGTGCAAATCCTAACGGAGAATATCACCGTATTGGTAAGCACGGCAAGCAAATTTGGATACAAGCCTCGTATAATACTATTTTTAATGAGCAAGGCAACCCCTATAAAGTGGTTAAATTTGCTATTGATATTACACAGCAGGTACTTAAACGTCAGCAAGCTAGTGATATTAGCGATTACATTCAGCAAGTGGCCACGGGTGCCGAAGAACTGAATGCTTCAGTGCAAGATATTTCTAACGCCATGCA
>JBJTUB010000265.1:0-1700 GCA_046080465.1 Vampirovibrionales bacterium
GGGGTTGTGAGTGTATTCAACCGTCTCATACCGCCCGCACACCGCCGAATCAGTCGCCCGAATCAACAGATTCGTTTAGCTGCCGACTTGCCAGCCACGGTGCATCGCCTTCGAGAACTCTGACTTTTAGGGTCTCCTGGCTGTAAGGAAGATCGTGTGGCGTATATTGAGGATTTCGTGTATGCTTATAACCGTACCCGATTAAAATGTATCGGTTACAAAGCCCCTCTTGAACACCTTTGTAATTATGCGAAACAATACACCTTAGAGAGAGGGCTGGGGTGAGGGATTTCACCAACCTAGGTATCGCCTATGTTTCCCTCATCCTAACCTTCTCCCTTAGGGAGAAGGAACAGAGCAATCTGACCTTTCGCAGAGCTTTCTATAGCAAAGCAAGATCCATTAAGTGACCTAGCTTTTCTTACAGAACGCTCCAAGAGGCCAAACTTTGCTATACTATTGTATTGAATCCTTCTCCCCCACAAAACAGAGGTGCTTTGTAGACATGATGATGGCACGAGGACGTATTGACGATATTCGCACTGCCGACGATTTAAGCAACGTGCAGAAAGTGGCCTGCCTCATGATTACGCTGGGTGCTGGCATGGCCTCTGAGTTATTGAAAAACATGCCCGAAGAGCAAGATGTAGAACGCGTGGCGTTAGAAATTGCTTCGATGGAAAAGCTTAGTCCGCAGATTCTTACCGAGGTACTTACCGAGTTTTACGTTCTGTTTGAAGCACAAGGCTACTTAGTGGCTGGGGGGGTGAGCTACGCCAAAGAGGTGCTAACCGATTCGTTTGGCGAGGATCGTGCCTCAAAAATTTTAAACCGCTTGGTGGCCAGTTTGCAAAGTCAGCCCTTTGATTTCTTCAACAAAGCCGACCCCTTGCAAATGGCCTCTTCCTTCCAAAACGAGAATCCACAGCTGGTGGCCTTAGTGTTAGCCTACTTAAAGCCCATGCGTGCTGCGGCGATTCTTTCGGCCTTGCCCGCCGAGATTCAAGTGGATGTGGCACAGCGTATTGCTGAAATGGATCGAACCAATCCAGAGATATTACGTGAAGTTGAAAACATTATGGAAACCAAGTTCTCCAGCGTCGTCACGGGCGACTTCTCGTTGGCTGGGGGCGTGGAATCGTTGGCCGATATCCTCAACTACGCCGACCGCACGGCCGAAAAAGCCATTATGGATAGCATGGAAATACGAGCCCCCGAGATGGCCGAGCAGGTTCGCGAGTTGATGTTTGTGTTTGATGATATTTACAAGTTGGATAATGTGGCCATCCAACGTGTTCTACGTGAGGTAGAAAACAAAGATCTCGCCTTGGCTCTGAAGGGTAGTAAAGATGAAGTGAAGGAATGTATTTACCGCAACATGTCTGAACGAGCCGCCAGTATGCTTAAAGATGATATGGAGTTTATGGGACCAGTCCGTGCTAAAGAAGTGCAAGAAAAGCAAACCTACATTGTGGGTATTATTCGTGCTTTAGAGTCCCAAGGGGTAATACAGCTTTCCTACAATAGCGAAGATAGCAACGATTTTATTGTTTAAAAATAGGAGAGTATTAACCAAAAGCTGTTTTGAAAAAAGTCGTCTAAACCTAGACTAACTCTTGTTAAGCTGTTAAAAATCAGTAAAATTACTAATAAAAACAGGGGTATCTAGGGGCGAAGCCCCTAGAGTAACTCAGGGGGGA
>JBJTUB010000266.1:0-19800 GCA_046080465.1 Vampirovibrionales bacterium
ATACCAATTTCATAAATAAAGGGCGTCTGCCGCTTTCGTTGTCGCTACGATTCTCGATGAGCTTATGTACCTCTATGGTCACCGCACTCATCTGCGAGTCTAAGCTCCTAGAAATCAACTACACGCCCTTCATTTCTAAAAATGGTATTAGCTCTTATGGAACTCTTTTTAAAGCACTCTAATTATTAAGGCTACTTAACTTAATAAACACCTCTTTAGCTCGTTGGCTCACGGTGGGGTTGATGCTTTGTCCCTTCGCCTTAACGGCCATCAGCACCTCGTGCGTACCTTCACCAATACGCCCCAAGGCCCACAGGCACAAGGCTTGTAAGTTTTCATCATTCGTATCATTCAAACTTTCCATCAGGGGGGCTAGGGCGTTTTTGGCCTTTAGCTCCCCTAGTTGCCAGGCCGCCACACAACGAGCATCACTCGGCCCTTGCATCAGCACCAAGCACAACTCAGGAATCGCCTCAACCCCAAACTGCCGAATATTCTCTGAAGCCACACTAAACACATCGTTATCAGGGTGGTTTAAACACCGAAACACAGCGTCTTGTGCAATGGGGTGCTTGGTATGGGCTAAGCCTTCCACGCAGGCTAATAACAAGGCCTTCTCTTCACGAGTAAACGAGTCGCTTTCTAAACGTTCAACAAACACGGCATTCAGGCTATCCACAGCGGCATCACTCCCCCATTGCCCTAAAGCCAGTGCCAACATACAGCGTTGCTCATTCGGTGTGGCCGTATCATCAAACGCTTGTTTCAGCATGTATAGTACATCCACCCGTTCGGTTTTTAACAAGGTGTTTAAGGCTTGCACTCGTTCACTCATCGGCAACGTGGTATCTTCAAAGGTTTGAATCAGGTGTAGCTCATCGTTCGATGAAGAAGCAAAATCATCAGCTCGCATGGGGGGGGAATCCTTTATTCTTTAAACGTCTGTTTGCAGTGTAGCAAAAACGCACCTCAAAATCAAAACCTAGCTTTCCAGCCCTCCCCTCTCTTTCCCCCTTCCTCCTCTGTTTAGAGGAGCCGTTTGAATACCAGAGACGTGGCGAACGATACTGTTTATGTGAGCCACACACCACCTTAAACTCTGTAAGGCAATGGCTGTTAGGTTCACGCACATTGTTTACTCTCTCTCTTAGTTTATTTGTTTTGCAGTTACACACTAGTCACGCTTTAAAACACAGCTTGTTTGTTACCCAACATACAGCCCTTGTTGTTTTGCTTACCGCTTAAAAAGTAGCTTCGCTTCAGGCGATAGTCTCTCCGCTTTTTAATAAAAAGGGTAGAGCCTGTTGAACAAGGTTTGGTCTTCTTTTTAGCCCACTAGCAACATCACAGTCTACAGGTAAACACGCACAGATGCAACGTTGGTTATTCATGGATCGTTTAACCCCTGTGCCAGTTCTTCCGTAGTACGCCTCAAGGTTTCACCCCTCGTAAGAAATCATGGCTTCTCCACGAGTTCTTAAAGCGGGTGTCTCGTCAACGGCAGGGTTCATGAAGGATAACGACACTGAACAAGCGGTTGTTTTAATGCCCTGTTCACTCATGGATGAATGAAAGGAAACCTATGATGATGGGTTTATTTATTAACACGAACGTTCAGTCGTTGAATGCTCAACGTATGTTAGGCATGAACAACAGTAATTTGGCCGGTACCATGACTCGTTTATCCTCGGGCTTGCGTATTAACCGTGCCAGCGACGATGCCGCAGGGCTGTCGATCTCCGAGAAAATGCGGTCTCAAATTCGTGGTAGCCAACAAGCCAACAGCAACGTGCAAGATGCCGTTAACTTGCTCAACACCGCTGATGGTGCCTTAGATACCATTACGAGTAACTTGCAACGGATGCGTGAATTGGCCGTACAAGGCTCCTCTGAAGTGATGGGGGCAGAACAACGCAGTGCCATTAACTTAGAGCTTTCTCAGTTAAAATCGGATATTAGTCGTATTGCCAAAGCCACCACGTTCAATGATAAAACATTATTGGATGGTAGTGTTAGTAGCTTAAAAGTGCAGTTAGGGGCTGGCTCTGATTCTGCCGTAGATGTACTGAATATTGGTCAAGGCAACATCTTTACGGATAGTACCATGTCTGGATTGTCAGGCGGAAAGCTGAAAGGCGGACCCACCGCTGGTAGTGTTACCAATATGGCTTCTGCTCTACAAACGATTTCTGCCTTAGACGCCTCGTTAAAAACACTGAACAACCGTCGAGCCTCGATTGGTGCTATGACGAACCGTTTACAAGGGGCTTCGGCTAACTTGAACATCACGGTTGAGAACATGTCCGCCAGCGAATCCCGTATTCGTAACGCAGACATCGCCAAAGAGTCGGCAACGTTGGCAAAGTATCAAGTCTTAACGCAAGCCTCCACCTCTATCTTGAGTCAGGCAAATCAAAGCTCACAAGCCGCCACTCGACTCCTTGGCTAAGGTGGGTTCATACTCACTGCTTAGGCTTAGCCAGCCGTTGGTATCGTTCACCCTTGGGGCCAAGTCTGCTTCTTAACAAGGCTCCCCAAGGGGGGAATGATCCCCCCTTACTATAGTTAAATCCTTATTTTTCCGTACGCCTTTAAAAGACTCTCTCACCGAGATCTTCCTAAATGGGGGGCAACGGGGGCTATCACCCCCGTTACTAACCCTAGGGGGGAGAGCTTGAGAGGTTTTTCACAATGAGGATCTTACGTAAGACTTGAGATTGTCCCTCCTCACTGTGGGGGCGAACGCTCCGGCCTCTCAAGGTCGTCTAAAAGACGACACGCAACGAGAAAACTAAGACGTTCGGAAATAGTGACATTTGACTAGATCATCTCATAAACGCTGTACTTACCGATGTTCAGTTGCTGAATATAGTTTTTTAAAAGTTTTTTAGGCATAGGCTAGACTAGGAGCCTAGACCCGTTTGTGAAGGAGTGTAGACAGAACACCATGACTGAACAAACGGGGCGTAGCGACAACGTATAGACATGCAAAAGAATTTTTTTAAGAGACTATAAAGCCTTCTAAACAGCTGAACATCCGTAAATACGAGTACCCACTCTGTATTTATTGTGATATCTCTTGTTTTTCACGTAACGGTTGTTCGTTCCCTTTTAAGAACATAACACCCGTTACACAACCGCAAAACCAAAAGTCGCACACGGTTTGGCTTCGTCTTTACCTGATGTGCCAATCACCCCGCGTGTGACTTTTTCTTTTGTATTCCAAGTCTTGTGCCTCAGGCAACTATTATAACCATAGAAAGGAGTATGATTGTAGCTTCACTAAGCTTGAGCGTCATATCGGATAGAAACAGGAATCAACGTTGTTCATGACACCCTGTTCAACGTCCCTGTTAACAGATGTTGAGGGTTCATCCCCTAGACATCATTCTTTCTCACACATTCAAGGTCGCAGTCTCACCTATCACCTGTTATTGCGTTCACCCTTCATGCGTGCAGCAAGTTTCGTCTTTGATGTAAGGTATATTGAACCTATAGAAGACTCTGCGAAAGACCCCTTTACCCCCTCCCTCTAAGGGAGAGGGCTGGGGTGAGGGATTTCACCAACCTAGGTGTCCTCTACGTTTACCTCATCCTAACCTTAGAAGGAACAGAGTAATCTGACCTTTTGCAGAGGTTTCTATACAATCTTACACAAAGCAATTCTATCGATACACTCTCTAACACTTAGAACGTTTCAGTACGGCCTGTTATGCCTCATTCTATGAAAACACTGGTATAGTCTCTTAAAAAGTTTCTTTTGCATGTCTATACTTTGTCGCTACGCCCCGTTTGTTCAGTCATGGTGTTCTGTCTACAATCCTTCACAAACGGGTCTAGGCTCCTCGTCTAGCCTATGCCTAAAAAACTTTTTAAAAACTATAAAAGGCCGCTTTCGTTGTTGTTTCTACTAATCTTGGGAAGGATTCCATATCTATGATGGGAATTACCGTTAACACGAACGTTCAATCACTCAATGCTCAGCGTATTTTAGGTAGAAATACGGCTGACTTAAGCAACACCATGAGCAAGTTATCGTCTGGGTATCGCATTAACCGTGCCAGCGATGATGCGGCAGGGTTGTCGATTTCGGAAAAAATGCGGTCGCAAATCCGTGGTAGCCAACAAGCCAACAGCAACGTGCAAGATGCCATTAACTTGCTAAACACCGCCGATGGTGCTTTGGATACCATCACCAGCAACCTACAACGGATGCGTGAATTGGCCGTACAAGGCTCGTCGGAAGTGATGGGGGCAGAGCAACGCAGTGCCATTAACCTAGAGCTGTCTCAGTTAAAAGCGGATATTACCCGTATTGCCAAAGCGACTGATTTTAACGGTAAAAAATTGTTGAATGGTAGCGTGAGTAGCTTAAAAGTACAAATTGGTGCAGGCTCTGATTCTGCCATAGACGTACTGAATATTGGCCAAGGCAACGTCTTTAATGATAGCAGCATGTCGGGCTTGTCAGGTGGCAAACTAAAAAGCGGACTCACCGCTGGTAGTGTTACCAATATGGCTTCTGCTCTACAAACGATTTCTGCCTTAGACGCCTCGTTAAAAACACTGAACAACCGTCGAGCCTCGATTGGTGCCATGACGAACCGTTTACAAGGGGCTTCGGCTAACTTGCAAATCACGGTAGAAAACATGTCTGCCAGCGAATCTCGTATCCGCAATGTGGATGTCGCCAAAGAGTCCTCGAACCTTACCAAGTTCCAGATTTTGCAACAGGCTTCCACGTCGATCTTGAGCCAAGCCAACCAAGGGCCTCAGGTCGCTTCCCGACTCATTGGTTAACACTTAACTTAACGCCATAAACAACACTCCCTTTCAAACCAAATCGCTTGAAAGGGAGTGTTACTTTAATCAAACCAAAAACTTAGCAAAGCTCTTCAGTTTTGCTACGGTTCAATTCAATGTAGCTTTCCAAGTTGCCAGGTACTTCGCTATCCAAGAAGATAGCATTTACTGGGCAAACAGGGGCACAAGCACCACATTCAATACACTCATCGGGGTTAATGTACAATTGAGCTTCACCATCGAAATCATAGATACAATCGACAGGACAAACACCCGTACAGGCTTTATCTTTAACACCAGAACAAGCTTCAGTAATTACAAAAGGCATGGCAGGGAGCCTCCAAAACATTCTATTTCTAAAAAATCTCTGCAAAATCCTCTATCGGCGAACTTTCAGTGTCAAATCAAGCAGTTCATCGGTACTGTACTTCTGTATACACGCCCTCTAAACCGTTTTTGTTTCCTTGAAATTTCATCCGTTTGAACTTTTTTCAGAGCCTTCTAAACTAACAACAAACAGCATTTCGCTTCACTGTTGATTGTTACTTTTTATCACTAATGACAACAGACAAATAAAGACGTTGCAAACATAAGGTTATCTTTTGGCTAAGTACCCTAAGATACGTTTAGTTGTAACACGCTTTAGGCATAAAAGTCAAGGGTTTCCACCCTCAAAATTGAGGAAGTTCCCGTTAACGACGCCAAACATTGAGAAGTCTTGTATTTTTATCCGCCTTCACGAAAAACAGATTCTTGGGGCTTCGTGCCTTATAAAAATAAACAGGGCAAAAGCATGAAAGAATTTGACTTGGCGTGTATTTGAGCTGTAGAGTGTGATTCTTTGGCCTGAATTGCGTAGCTCTGAAGGCCAAAGTGGGGTCAAGGGGGAGCATCCGCTCTCGCAAAAATAGAACTTGCGTAAAAGGTTAGGCTGTTGGGCATTCATCGCACGGGCGGAAGCCCTCCCCGCTTGGCACCCACCAGCTAGAGACGAAAGCACTAAAGAAGTCACTTTTGTTTCTAAGATTGTCACGCTTTGATCGTAATAGCATAGGGTTTTAGGCTTTCATACTTTTGCCCTGAACGCCAATGAAGCACTCTTTAATTTTTTCTTTGTTTTTAATATACTTTAAATTAACTCTTTCAACGCTATTAAACTCCAAACTTAGTAAAGAATCTTCACTCCAATGACAACACCCACCTCTACCTCTTCATCAACCGTCTTCCCTACGCTGATAAACGCTATCAAACGCCCCCCTGCTTGGTTAGGCTGGGGATTGTTTATTCTGCTGACGGTAGGCGGTGCCTATGCGATTAAGCAAACTTTGTTTGCCTCAAACGAACGAGTATATTCGGCCCAAGTGCAAGCCTTAGAGGTGCAAAATGCTTCTCGGGTAGGTGGCCGAGTGACGGCTATTTTAGTAGAAGAAGGCGAAGCCGTCAAAGCAGGGCAACCCTTAGTCACGTTTGATGATAGTGAACTGCAAAGCAAGCTAGAAGATGCCAAGGCCACCCTGAGTGAAGCCACGGCTCGTAAGGCCTTGCTACAAAACAAGGTAACGGATAACGATATTAAAGTGGCTCAAAGCCAAGTGGAACAAGCCAAACAACGCCTCAGTTTACTACATAAAAATACCAATCCTGTGGAAGTAGCCGTGGCACGCAACCAAAGCGACGAAGCGAAGCTGAAGGTTCAAACCTTGACAAAGCAGTACGAACAAGCCCAAAAAAGTTACGAGGAAGGCATTATCTCTAGCCAAAAATTGGAAGATGTTCGCCTCTCGCTCACCTTGGCACAAAACCACTACAATTCTGCTCAACGTAAGCTGAATGCCTTACTCACCCCTGTGCCACAAGAAGAAATTGCCATTGCCCAAGCCAAGGTGCGTGCCAGCCAAGCCGAATTAGATAAACTGCGTGAAGGCGTGAAAGCCTCCGAAGTAGCCATTGCCGATGCTAAAATCCGTAGTGCTTCCAGCCAAATACAAGCCTTGACGAGTACTCAGCGAGAAGTGTCTGTTAAAGCCCCCATGGCGGGTACGGTGAACTTGATTGCCGTGACACTCGGGCAGCTAGTCTCGCCCGATGCCCCCGTGGTGACAATTTTAGATGAGAATCACCTGTGGGTGGATAGCTACTTGCCAGAATCCGCCTTGCCCGATGTGCAAGCAGGCCAACGCATTAAGGTGATTGCCCCTGTTTTAAAAAAGCAAGAGTTTGAAGGCACGATTGCATTTATTAGCACCAAAAGCGAGTTTGTACCTAGCTCTGGTGGGGGCAGTGCTACCAGCAATACCGAAACCAGTTTTCGGGTCAAGGTCAACCTGAACCCCCAACCTGTTAAAAGTAAAGGGCATCCCATTCGCCTGACCCCAGGTATGACGGTCAACCTCTATTTTCCAAAAATGCCTACCTCCTAAGCCTTATTTAGTATAAAGAGTCTTTCATGTCTTCCATTCCCTCTAGTGATGCCGTTATCAATGCTTCCTCCGCTTTTCCTGATGCTTCAACGCAGGATGCCGTTGTGCATACCCGTGGTTTAAGCAAGCATTTTGGTGCGTTTAAAGCGGTGGATGATCTCGACCTCACCGTGCATAAGGGCGAGATTTACGGTTTTTTGGGCCCCAACGGTTCGGGGAAATCCACCACGATTAAAATGCTGTGTGGTTTGCTAACCCCCAGCCATGGCGAAGGGTGGGTGTGTGGCCTCAACATTGCCACCCACGCCGAACATATTCGTCAACGCATTGGCTACATGCCCCAAAAGTTTAGCCTGTACGACGATTTAACGGTGAACGAAAACCTCGATTTTTACGCCACACTCTACGGCATTACGGGGGCCTACGGGGCAGAACGTAAAGCCTTTGTCAAGCAGTTGGTGGGCATTGAACGCTTTGCTAATTTTCAAGCCAAGCAACTTTCAGGCGGGTGGAAGCAACGTTTGGCCTTGTGTTGCGCCTTGGTGCATGAACCCGATTTGATTTTTTTAGATGAACCCACCGCCGCCATGGATCCTGTGGCACGTCGCCATCTGTGGGATTTGCTGTTTCATTTAGCCAGCAGTGGCGTCACGCTGTTTGTTACCACGCACTACATGGATGAAGCCGAACGATGCAGTGCCGTGGGCTATATTTACAACTCGAAGCTCATTGTCACGGGTGGCCCCGATGAACTGAAGCACATCCGCAGCGTGGTGGGCGAAGGCCAACAACGGGCGGAATTGGTGTGTCAGCCGTTGGTCGCCTCGTTTAATGTGGTGCGTCAGTTGTCGTATGTGAAGGATGTTACCATTTTTGGGCAAGCCTTGCATGTGGCCATGCACGATACCATCTCACTAGAACAACTGATGCACGATACCGCCCAACACGGCGTAGAAGTGCGAAGTGTGCGTGAAATTGAACCCTCGTTGGAGGATGTCTTTGTGACGCTTACCCAACAATTTGATGCAACGACCTAACCCTTGCTTTCATCCTTGTTAAAGAAAGAATCCATGCCAGTTATGCCTCTGTTTAAAAAACTGAACACCGTATTCGCTCGTATCACACCCGACCATCCGCTATATCACTACGCCCAACTGTGGCCGTATGTTCGCCCCTACAAATGGCGAGCCTTAACCGCTGCCTTGCTGTGTATCCCCATCGGTTCGTTGGATGCCGTCATTGCCCTTTCCCTGAAGCCGTATATGGATTTGGTATTGGTGGAAAAACAAGTGGCCTCGCCCTTTTACATCCCCCTCATGATTGTAGGCTTCACCACCTTGCAAGGGTTTTTAAACTACTTGGGTACCTACCTGAATGCGTGGGTGGCCATGCGAATTACTAACGATGTCAAGGGTGCCTTGTTTGAAAAATTGTTGAGTTTTGAAACCGCCTTCTTTGATAAAAACACCTCGGGCGATATTGTTTACCGTTTTAGTGGCGATGCCGATGCAGCCTGTAACGGCTTAATTAGCAACCTAAAAACCTTTCTCTCACGGCTGTTTGGTGCTATTTCCTTAGGCACGGTGTTGTTCATTAACTCTTGGAAGCTCGCCCTTATTGCCATGGTGGTGCTTGGGGCGGCCTTACTCCCCCTCACACGGGTACGCAAGCAACTCAAAACGTTGGTCAATAGCTCTGTGGCTGCAGGTAGTAACGTGATTACCTTGTATAACGAAGCCTTTAGTGGGCATAAAACCATGACGGCCTACAACCTGCAAAGCGTCAAGCTTCATCAGTTTCAAACCACGCTACGAAACCTCTTTGGCCTGAGCATGAAGATGGTGCAACGTACGGGCTGGCTCTCGCCTTTGATGCACATTATTGTATCGGTGGGTATTGCTACGGTGATTGGCTACGGTAGCTACCTGATTGTGAATAAAGAAATTACCAGTGGTAGTTTTGTTTCCTTTATTACGGCCTTGGTGATGCTCTACACCCCCATTAAAAGTTTGGGCAACACGTTTAACGCCGTGCAGTTGGCCTTTTTAGCCATTGAACGTATTACAGAGTTTTTAAAACGCCCCGCAGGGATGCCCACACTCCCCCATCAACAGGTGTGTACAGGCTTTAGCACGGCCTTAAAACTAGAGGATGTGTGCTTCTATTACAAGGAAGATAAGCCCGTGCTTCAGCACATTAACCTTACCATTCCCTACGGTAGTACGGTGGCCTTGGTGGGCAATTCTGGCGGGGGGAAATCGACCATTGCTAGTTTATTAGCTCGGTTTTACGATGTAACGGCGGGCAACATTACGCTGGATGACTGCGATATTCGAGACTTCACCCCCGATTCGTTGCGTCAACAGACGGCCGTGGTACTGCAAGATAACTTTCTGTTTTCAGGCACCATTCGTGAAAACTTATTATTAGCCAAGCCCGATGCCACAGAAGAACAACTGACACAGGCCATTCAACAAGCCTATCTTGGTGAGGTTGTCGCCAACCTTCCCCACGGCTTAGATACCGCTATCGGCGAGCGGGGCATGTTACTTTCTGGTGGGCAAAAACAGCGTGTCGCCATTGCCCGAGCCTTTTTGAAGAACGCCCCCATCCTTATTTTAGATGAAGCCACCAGTGCCTTAGATAATCAATCCGAAGCCCAAGTGCAACAAGCCTTGGATGCCCTGATGCAGAATAAAACCGTGGTGGTGATTGCCCACCGTTTAAGCACGGTGCGTCATGCCGATACCATTGTCGTGCTGAATGAAGGCCACATTGTGGAGCAAGGCACGCATGAAGACTTACTTGCAAACCCCCAAGGAGCCTACACCTCGTTGTTTTATAATCAGTTAAAAACATAACTGGTATAGTCGGAGAACCTAAAAAACAAAATAATTAACGTATATTTTTTTGCTTATCTTTACTTTATACTTCTCACTTGTTACTTGGAGCTCACTTTTATATGCCTGTCACTCTAAACTCCTTACCTTACAACATACACTCTATTCACTCTAGCTACTTGGAAGTAGTCCATACTCCTCCCAACATTTATAGGCGTTCTTTTCAGGATCCGCCTATTCAAGATCAAGAAGCCGACTCACAACAAATTCCGTACACGCTGGCTAAAACAACCAAAAATACAGGGCTTAGAGAATATCGTCCATCCGAGCCACCTGACAGACAACAAATCCCTTTTTCTAAGCTACAGAACTTCACCGCCTTACTTCGAGGTCGAGAACTACAAGGACTCTATCGAATCAAAGTAAATGGCGATCAACTAGAGGCACAACACCCTGAAAGTTCAAAGTCGTTTAAAATCACTTGGCAGAATCTTGTTCCAGAGGTGCGTCAATTTAAAGATGCTGATCTCGGAAATGTAACGGTACCCACAGAACACTATGTTCGGGATTTTGCGATGAGTCGTCTATTGCCAAGCCAAGATACCCTAGACAGAAAAATAGGAACTTTAGATCCGCCTCAGGTTATTTTAGGAAAAACGAAAGACTATGGTGAAGCGATTTTAAAGGTATTCAATAAGATAGGCTCTGGATTTATTTTGAGTGCAAATTTTCAAAGTGACAATGGTATAGTTGATAAGCCTTTGCACCCATACTTTCGCAAATTAACAAAACTTTTTTCTAGTCCACAAAAAAAGCAGATTGATATTTGTCTTGGTATTACCAATGATCCTGAAAATCAACACCTTCTTCATGCCGTTAAGGGCTTAGGAGCCAATCCTTTCAATATTTACAGTAAAGAAAAGACTCCCGTTTATGTGCATGCTAAACTGTTAGTTGGCTCTCTTAAAAAAGCTAACACCACCTATTCAGGTTTAATAACAACAGCAAATATTACGAACAATAGCCCTACTGTTGCTCAGCGTAAGTTAGACGCACTCATTTCTTTGCCTCCAAAGGCGGCTACGCTACTTTATAAATACGTCTGTCTCTTAAAAACATCGGAGACAGAAGCACAACAACAGGATGTAACAAGGAGAAAGCTATTAAATTCTTTAGCTAAAGAGGGGGTAGTCATTAATGATCCTGTTATTCAGCATCATTTGTTAACCAGAGCCGTTGTTCAGCTTATACGTGAATCTAACCATGCTATAGAGGCTTATTTTTCATCACTTGAAGACGTGTATTTAACCCAACGACTTTTGCAAAAAGTAAAACAAGGAGTCAAAGTATCCTTAGACATTCATGACATTGCCTCATGTTCAGTGGAAGAAATTTTTAAACACTTTCACACTGAACTAGAAGAAAGAAAGATTAGCTTAGAGGATCTGAAAAAATCGTTTTCTTCTCAAACTTCGAATACTTTGTTAGAATTCGATAATTTCACACTTTTTCGTCAGTGCCGAAAAAAAGAGGGCTTGCCACGTGAAGATTCTATTCACGCCAATATTTTAACTTCAGACAATGGATCAAGAACGTATGTGGGTACTGCTTATCCTTGGACTTCTATGAATTTTTCAAGGCTCCATCAAGATCTACCTGTTTTGGATATTGGCTGTATTCTAGGCAAGGACCAAGCCAAAGGCTTGCTCAAACAGGCTAAAAAGTTTTCAACTAACTGTAAAAAGGCTTGTACTCAACGGCTTTAAATTATAGAAACCGCTGTAATACCCTAAGCTCTTCCTGTCATTATGAGCCATTGTACGTAGCAATTCCCTACAAAGAAGCGATAGAACGACGCTCCAAAAAATTGCTTCACTATGTTCGCCAAGATAAACTCTATCCAGCTAAGGAACCTTTATGATGATGATGATGAGCGAATCCTGCCTCACGCAGGAACACCCCACCTGCCCCACCCAAACCATTAAAGCCCCCTACCTACTGGGCTTGGCTGCTGCGGGCGATGTGCTATTGGTAGATACCTTTATTAAATATGTGATTTTTCATGAAGTGCCGCTGGGGCAAAGCATCCCTATGTTGCAAAACGTGATGAGCCTGACGCATGTGCATAACACAGGGGTGGCCTTTAGCCTGTTACACACCTTGCCTGTATGGGGGTTAGGGGTGTTGGCCTTTGCCCTACTCGGCGGGCTAACGACTTTGCTACTGGCAGGTAAGCCTAACAAATCGCAAGCCTTGGCCTTGGGTCTCATGCTAGGGGGTGGGCTAAACAACGTACTCAACCGTTTGAGTTTTGGCTTTGTGGTCGATTATATTCAACTTGATTTTGTGAACTTTGCTATCTTTAACTTATCCGATATGGCAGTGTGCATTGGGGCAGTGTGGTTGGCATGGCAAACGTTACAAAACACCCCCAGCAAAACACTGACGCAGGGAGGCAACGAATGTCGCTAACCCCTTTTGAAGATGAAACCATTGCCAATATCGCCAGTGATGAAAGCGACGACGATGACGACGAGGAAACCTTCCACGGGAATACCACGGCCCCGACTAGCGTGCAAGATGTGTTTGAGTTTGTGGTCGATGAACACGGTGCCACCGAACGCCTAGATAAATGGCTGACCCAACAAGCCCAAGGCCAATTTTCACGCCAACGTATTGCCGAACTCATTAACGAAGGGCATGTTTCAGTGGGGGGCGAGCCTTTCCGCAAAGTGCGTAAAAGCCCCAAGCTAGGGCAATCCGTGCAACTCCACCTGCCCGAACTGCAAGCCCTGGTACTACAAGCCGAACCGATTCCACTCAACATTGTGTTTGAAGATGCCCATGTGTTAGTCGTCAATAAACCCACAGGAATGCTCACCCACCCCACAGGCACGCATAAAACAGGAACCTTGGTGAATGCCTTGCTGCATCATTGCCAAGGGAACCTTTCGGGCATTAACGGCGTGATTCGCCCAGGCATTGTGCATCGGCTGGATAGAGAAACCGAAGGGCTGATGGTGGTGGCCAAAAGCAACACGGCACACCATCACCTGTGTAACCAACTGCGAGACCGTAGCTTGAGCAGGCGATACAAAGCCATCGTACAGGGAACACCCAGCCCACCGCAGGGGAGTATTGAGGCCCCCATTGCACGGCACCCGCAACAACGCACCAAAATGCGTATCTGCCCCGAGGGTCGCCACGCCCTGACGCATTATCGAGTGTTGGAAACGGCCCACAACCGTTTTAGCTTGGTAGAATGCAAACTGGCCACAGGGCGGACGCATCAAATACGGCTGCACATGGCACACATTGGGCACCCCCTACTGGGTGACCCCTACTACGGCACAGGGATACACACCCACCGTAGCGATTTAAACGCCCATGAAGGCCAAGCCCTGCAAGCCTTTCACCTAGGCTTTATTCACCCTATCACGCACGAGGCCTTGCAGTTCGATATTCCCCCTTCAGCGTATATGACCCGCTTGTGGGAATCGGTGTGTGGAATATAAAAAATAACTATTTTCTTGACATTGATATATCCTGAATATATTATATCAACACTTGTTCCCAGCTCGATCTTCAAGAAAATGATTTATTATGATTTCTATCTCTCAACCCATTCAACCTTTACAAAGTAGAGAGTCTCAAAGTAACACGTTTCAAAACAAAAAAACACCACCCCAAAACAGTTCCCTGCCTTGTGTTCCCAAAAAAGATACTATTCCTGTAACAAATTCTGAACACAAGCCATTAAAACCTCAAGAATACGCTTCTATAGCAGGAGGAACGTTGATAACAGGGGGGATTCTGTTTTGGAAACGAGATTCTATTAAAAACCAAGTACGTAAAGCCCGAGCCTTAATCACAGGCGAAGCCCTCCCTCTCAGTGTCGTAGGCATGGCTGATACCTATGATGTTAACTTAGCCACACGGCGTTTTTCTGCAATTGACAGGCTTGTTAAAACTATTGAACAGGATCCTAAACAACCCGAAGTACTGGCAGTAATGGCAGGGGATGCCTACAGCCCGACCCCCTTTAGTGCGTTGTTCAAGGGTGAAGAAATGCAAGCGTTATGGAATTGGATGGCGGGTTATTTTAAGGGGAATTACTTGCACGTTTTGGGGAATCATGAATTCGATTACGACCATAACACCCTCGAAAAAGGCATGCACTTAAAAAAGATTATTCAAACAGCTCCCTTTCCTCATCTTGCGGCCAACCTGATTGATAAAACAGAGGATAAGCTGGGGCATCAGCCGTATGCGATTCGTTGGGTCAATGGGCTAAAGGTGTTGGTGGTGGGGTTACTCACGCCCGATACGTTTCAGCCTAACAGCCCACTAGGTAAACAGTTTGATTTGAAAGATCCCCTAAAGCAACTTCAAACCATGCTACCTACATGGCAGGCTCAGCATAAGCCTGCTTTAACCGTACTGGTGACTCATTTGGAAGATGATCTTGACCAACAGATTGCCGATGCCCTGAAGGTAAGGTGCATGGCACCATTGGCGGGCATACGCACGAAGTGTATCAGGCTAACTTAACAAAGGACGAAGCTTCTAATACTCTCCAACACTTTACATCAACGCTAACCCCAAACACCCCCGCCCCTATCATGAAGGCTGGCATGGATTTAATGGGTGTGGATACGATAACCTATTATATGCAACGCAACGGTGATAGCCTTTGGGAAACCCTTGGCAATATTTTAAACGGGCAAGCAGGGTTTAAGCCTGTGGCAGTCGATGCGACGCATTATGATTTAACAGGCATTACGATGAATGATTCCCCCCACCGCAATCTTGAAAAGGCCATTCCAGCCAACCTTAAAGATAAAATGAAACATTTACTGACCCCCTTAAAACCTGTGACTGACGATTGGAAGGCCACGACTGCTGATTTACGAGGCGGCCCCAGTGCTGTGCATAATTTTTGGAACGATTTACTGGTACGGCATATCGAACAACACCACAAACAAAACTTACCCTACCCGGATAAACCTGTGTTAGTCGTGTGGCAATCTTCTGGCCTGCGTTCTCAAGATGAAGCCACTTTCCCCTTACCTTCGGCGACACAACCCTTGCGGTTGCTAGACCCCATTCTCTACAATCCCTTCCCTAATAAAGCCGTGTGCCTAGGCATGACGGGTAGAGAATTGAAAGAAGCCTTAGAGCAGGGAGCGAGTCACTTAGCTGACCATTTAACAGGAAGCGATCGGACGTTGAGCCATCCGAGTGGGTTTACCTACACCCTTGATCTCATAAAACCCGCGGAGCAAAGAATTTCAGATCTCGCTTTACCCGACGGAAGAGCTATTCAACAAGACGACTTACTCAATATTGTATTTACTGAATATTTGGCCACAGGGAATGGTGGCTATGAATTAGGCGAGCTTTATCAGCAACGCTTGAAAGAAGGCAAGGTGTGGACAAGCGATGAGTTAGTATCGGCCTTGTACACTCAACAATTACAACAAGAAACTGCCGAAAGCAGTGAGCCGTTTGTACTAGATGAGAAGCCACGGTTTAACGTGATTCAACAGAAGTGTTATACCAATTCTCAGATTGAATAGTGTGTAGGTGATTTCTAGGAGCTTAGACTCGCAGATGTGTGCGGTGTACAGAGACGACCATAAGCACATCGAGAATCGTAGCGACACCGAAAGCGACACACATCATTTAAACTGAGAGTTGGTATTAAACCGTGCGAGGGCATGAAACACCTGCTGATGCACGGCAAGGTTGTGTACTCTGAACCCCCATACGCCCCCCCGCTGATGCAATTCATGACTCAAGGCAGCGGTGGCGGCGTCTCGTTCCTGCGGATGAGCCAAGCACGGGGCAACATCCAAAAAGCGTTTACGGCTGATACCCACCAAGGTGGGGCTGTGTAACTGTTCGGCTGTGCTAGGCAGTCGTTGAAGTAGTTCCCAGTTTTGAGTCTGTGTTTTACCAAAGCCAATGCCCACATCCAACACCACGGCCTGTGGGGGGAGTCCTGCTTGCACACACCGCTGTTGCACGTGTTGCAGTTCCTCAAGCACGGTCGGTACGATGGGTAAAGCCTCGTTAGCTAGCTGTTGCATGGTTTGGGGTGTGCCAAGGCTATGGGTTAAAAATAGCCCTGCGTGGTGTTGAAGCACTGTCGCCAGCACGGCTTCACCATCGTAACGCAACCCACTGACATCGTTTACGGCAGTAGCACCCGCCTGCAAAGCCACGTTAGCCACAACTGCCTTGCGGGTATCAATGCTGATGTTGAGCGTGGGGAAGTGCTTAGCCACGGTTTCAATCACGGGGCGAATACGGGCGATCTCTTCCTCGGGCGGAACCTCTTTCGCCCCTGGTCGAGTGGATTCTCCGCCCACATCTAGCCATGTTGCCCCCAACGCAAGTTGAGCTTCCACCCAGTGGCATAAGGCACGTTCATCGTTCAAGGGGTGTTGCCCACCATCGCTAAAGGAATCGGGTGTGGCATTGAAAATCACCATCCACTGGGGCGAGGGTGGCGGGGGTGGTAGAGGTGGAACGCTTGAAGACAACTGAATGGCTGGTTCTAAGGTGTGCAAACTAGGGAACGGCATGGTTGGGTTAGGGAACCTCTTTCAATAACGCCTGTTGAACCAAGGTATCGCTGGCCTCGTTCATCAGTTTTTGTTGGGGATGAAACGGCAAGCTAGCTTTGGCTTGCAACAGTTGCTGGCTTGCAACGGTGGTCACTCGGCAAGCCCCCGCTTTCGCTTTTGTGCAGGTTTGGCTTGCTTGGGCGATACGAGCGAGTCCTTCACGAGTGGAAGGCAGGACGGGGGCTTGCTTGGCCAAGGCTAACTGATGTTGAGTAGCCAACACCGTGAGCAACAGTTCGGTAGCTAATTGGGGGTGCTGGCTCCGTTTTGGCACGGCCAACACCATGGGGTTGAGAGCCAACGGACGATTGACTTCCACCGTGGCGGGCAGAATGCGAGTGTGTTCGGCCACATGCGGGGCGTTGGTTTCTAACAGATTCCACAAACTGCTGCCCGCCTCAAGGTAAAGCAGACGGCCTGAAAGATAGGCTTCCATGGCTTGACGATGCCCCGCCACGAGCGATTCTCTTGGTATCCACCCTTGTTGAAGCTGTTGGCGTAACCGTCCTAAACGAGACTCTAGCAAGGCCTTGGGCTGTAGGTTTAAGCGTTGATGCGTTTCATCCCACTGTACCTGAACCCCCTGTTGTTGCAGGGTGGTGATAAAACTTCCGTTTTCGGCCAAACTGGGTTGCGTGATATACACACGGTGCTGTTTAAGCCACTGGGCTTGTTGAGTGCTAGGTTGCCAATCGGGTTGAAGGAGGCGTTCTGCTGAAACACCTAGCCCTTGTAGGTGGGCTTGATTCACGTAGATGACTTTGGTTGTTAGATACCACGGCAAGGCAAACAGTTGCCGATGGTACTGGCACGGCGTCAGGGCAATGGGCAAAAACGAGCCACGCTGTTGGGGAGTCGTAAGCGTGCTAAGGTTGTGGAGAGTTTGTCGCTGTGCTAAGGTAGCGGCAAAACTGAGGTTCAGGTTTACTACATCAGGCACGGCAGGGCTGAGCATGGCGGTGAGTAAGCGTTTTTCGCCTTCGTTGATGGGTAAATCCACCCAGTGAACCCGCACGTTGGAGTGACGAGCTTCAAAGGCGTGAATAGCAGGCAACAGGGCGGTTTTAAAATCGGCCAGTTGCAGTGTCCAAAACTGGAGTTCGATAGGCGGTGGGTTACTGGGGTATACATGGTGTTGACACGCTCCCCCTTTTTGTGTACCGAAGAGCGGTAATATCCCAATCAACATCAACACCAACACGATGCGTAGTAAAGGAAACATGGGTATTCTTTCTATCTAAACGGTTAGAGTGGTTATAGAAGGCTTTGCAAAAGGGTACGGTATTTTGTTCCTTCTTCCTAAGAGAGAGGGGGTAGAGAGTCTTCTATAGGAGCCTCTGCAGGAAACAACAAGATGCGTTGGCGGTTAATCTGCTGATGAAACTCAATAGGAAGGCTAGCCCAATCCATGACATCTACAAAAATAGGCACACGGCTTTCTCGTAAGGCTTCTCTTAATTGAAACAAGGTGTTGCAACGTGTCGTATCGGGTAAGGTAGCGTGAATCAACACCACATCTAAATCGCTGGCCTCATGATGTCTTTCTGTAACACGGCTTCCGTAAGCCCACACCTCAAACTCTGGGGCATAGTGATGAATAATGCTAGCAATCTCTGCCTTCCACGCTTCTGGTAACTTAAGCATCGCTCTGTTCCCCAAACGTTTGTTTTAATTGTTGGATAATGTAAAACGCATCGCTTAAAAAGCTAGGCAGCAGCTCCAAGGTCTCTGTGGCAAAGTGTTCGCCATAATCATGAGCGGTGTTGTTACGGTTGTAACGATATAGGAACCAGCGTTCAACCAAGGCTACATCTAACAATCCATGCTTTGCACAGCGTCTGAACACGTCATTATAGAACAAGGCATCCACTTCTTTAGGGCTTCCGCCATAGGCCTTTAACGCTTTTCTTAATAACTTTCCGCACACTTCTAAGGAAAGCTCAAAGCCTTTAATAACAGCGTTACGGTAGACTTCGTAATCGATATCTGTTTTATCTTCTACCTTGTTAAGTTGTGCTAAAGAACGCTCTAAGGTTTGCAGAGATCGTTCTAAATGGGTGGTGCTAATGTGCATGGAAAAAGTTCCTTGTATCGACTAGGTTAAGGGTGTTTTAGAGGCGTGATTAGCTTCTAGGTGGCTTTTCAACTCTTTTCCAGCATACCTAAAAGTTAGGGTTAAGGCGACCCCTCTGCGAATACTCTTTTCCAAAAATTAAGAAAAGCCTTCATCGTTGACTTAAATCGGTTGATTACTCGGGGTTTCAAGCTCACAGGGGGGCGGGACTCAGCCTCATTATCAGTATCTATAGGTGTCGTGGGGCGGTTCTGAAAGCTGCTTAGCTGGCTAGGATTGGGATCCCAGTTGCGTCTTGCTTCCGGAGAGCTTGGCTTTTTAGGGCCTTGTTCTGCCGTAACTCGTTCGCATTCGCTTTGTAAATGAGTCATTAGTTTTTTTACAGGGTGTTCTTCTGGCAACGAACTCATCAATACGTCCGTGCAGTCGGTGCGAGATGAGTCACCCGGATTTTCAGTTGCCAAGCAAGGTTGTAGGCTTGATGATTCTTGACCCACTATGCGTTTAAAAGAATAATAAACCATCGCCTCTTTATCAACCCCTTGAGCAACAAGCGAAGGGCAAACAGTTTGCACTGTTCCTAACGGTAAGCTACTCTGTATGTATTGAACCGAACCTTCCTTTAAACCGAAAGACGACGGAAACCTAAGCTGGTTAGAAAAACCATCATCATCCAAACGAGCTGGATTACCAAGTGTAAAGGTATTGACTATGTGTTTAAATCTATATTTATCCGACAACGTATAAGCATCATCTACGTTGCTACCATGCGAATAGCCTACTTTACCATTGCTGGGGTCTAGTAACAGCACATTTTTCGGGAACGCTTGAGACTGTGGATTAGTAGAAGTCTTAAACTCCTGACTGAGTTGCTCTAAGGCCTGAATCGTTTCTGTATCTGTCTTCTTATACCAATTTCATAAATAAAGGGCGTCTGCCGCTTTCGTTGTCGCTACGATTCTCGATGAGCTTATGTACCTCTATGGTCACCGCACTCATCTGCGAGTCTAGGCTCCTAGAAATCACCTACA
>JBJTUB010000267.1:0-2798 GCA_046080465.1 Vampirovibrionales bacterium
GTGCCACATTTTACCTATAGAAAGCTCTACAAAAGGGTTTGTCGAGTGTTCTAAGTCTCTCGTTTCGCATTGCCCTACGGGCAATCTTGAGAGGCCGGGGCATTCGCCCCCACAGTGAGGAGGGACAATCTCAATTCTTACGCAAGATCCTCATTGTGAAAAACCTCTCAAACTCTCCCCCCTAGAGACCCGTTTTCTCAAAGAGGTTTACGCAACCAACGTTCGGTGCTTCAGGGCACGCCCGAATGGGCTTATTATGAAAGAAACTTTCGTTTTTATGATGCACGCTTCCTCTGTTGATTTATCTCCTCAGGCCGTTGCTTCCACCACAGAAGCCAGCACCACGCTTAGCCCCCTGCAACAACTGGCCTTGGCTCACGGACTACTTCTCGGTTTTACCGATGCCTTTGGCCATACCCAGCACACCCCCGATGTGGCGTTGAAACGGGTGTTACAGTGTTTAGGTGTGGCGGCTACGCACCTTGAAAATGATGTGGAATGTCAGAAAAGCTTAGAACGTTTAGAGCGTGAACAGTGGGAAGAACCCGTGCCACCCGTGGTCGTTTGGCACGATGGACAGCCCCAGCGGTTACGTATCCAGCTAAACTTTCAACCATCGCAACCCTTAACGTGGCAACTTACCCAAGAAGATGGAACAATGCAACAAGGTAGCATGACGCTGAGTGAGTTAAACGGCACGGCTCAACGGCATTTTGCCAAACGTGGCCCTTTTGGTAGCCCCGCCGATTTTAAGGCATGGCAGATTGATTTAGGGTGTCCGTTACCGCACGGATACCATCAGCTACGCTTGTTCTATCAACAGCAAGAGCTGGCGACCGTTTCGGTGATTCAAACGCCGACGCAAGCTTTTGTGCCTGAAGCGGTGGAAGCGAACCCAAGCAACTGGGGCGTGGTGACTCAGTTGTATTCGTTACCCAGCGATACCAACTGGGGGATTGGCGATACGGTGGAGGCACATCGTTTGGTGGAATGGAGTGCCAAGCAGGGTGCTAGTTTTGTAGGGCTAAACCCCTTGCACGAGAGTTTTCCGCATTTACCGCAAGATTGTAGCCCGTATTCGCCGAGTAGTCGGTTGTTTTTTAACTGGTTGTATCTACATTTGCCCGCCGTGGATGAGTTTAAAACCAGTAGCGAGGCTCAAGCCCTTTGGCAAACCGATGAGATTCAAGCCTTGGTGGCTCAGTTGCGTCAGCAACCCATGGTGGATTACCCCGCTGTGGCTCAACTCAAAAAACGATTTCTTAAACTGTGCTTTGCAGAGTTTAAGCTTGTGCATTGGGGAACCCACACCCCCCGAGGCAATGCCTATAAAGCCTATTGTCAGCAGCAAGGGGAAGCGTTGATTCGTTTGGCTCAGTACCAAGCCCTGTGCGATTATTTTATCGCCCAAGATCAATGGCAGTGGGGATGGCCGGCTTGGCCTGAGGCGTTTCAAAACATCCAGTCGCCACAGGTGCAGGCCTTGTGCTTAACCCTGCAAGAGGAGATTCAGTTCTACTGCTATGTACAGTTTCTTCTGCACGAACAGTTAAACCAGTTGCAACAACACGCCAAGGAAGCCAAACTTGCCGTGGGGTTGTATTTGGATTTAGCCGTGGGTACCAGTTTGGGCAGTGCCGATATTTGGAGCCAGCCCGAGCTATACGCTTTAGATGCCTCTTTAGGGTGTCCGCCCGATATTTTTAACCAACTGGGGCAAACGTGGGGGCTGCCTCCTATGTTGCCTCGCCAATTGCGTCAGCAGGCCTATCGCCCGTTTATTCAGTTGGTGCAATCGCTTATGCAATACGCAGGTGCCATACGGATTGATCACGCTGTGGCCTTGTTCCGTACGTTTTGGGTACCCAATGGATGCACGGGGAAGGAAGGGGCGTTTGTGACGCAACCTTTTGAGGATTTCCTCGGGATTTTGGCTTTGGAGAGTCAGCGTAACCAGTGCTTGATTATCGCCGAAGATTTAGGCACCGTCCCGAACGAAGTGAAAGAGGCCTTCTTGGCGTGGAAGCTGTTTAGCTACCGTGTGTTTAGCTTTGAACGTGGCGAGGATGGCCGTTACTTACCCCCCAGTGCCTACCCCACTTACGCTCTTACCGCTGTTGGCACGCACGATACCCCCACCTTGCAAGGGTTTTGGTTAGGTCAAGATATCGATACCCGTGCGGCGTTAAGCTTGTTTGCTAGCCCTGAAGCGGAAGCCCAAGAGCGAGCCAATCGTCCTCGTGAACGTCAGCAGTTGCTGGATGCCCTGATTCACAACGGCCTCATGCCCGAGGGGGTATCGCATAACGAAGCCGATTACCCCGAGACTCTGCCGTGGCCGTTAGTTAAGGCGTGTCATCAGTTTTTAGCCCTTAGCCCTAGTAAGTTACAGGCCTTACAGTTAGAGGATGTGTTGGGCATGCACGAGCAAATGAACCTGCCAGGCACCACCACCCAGCACCCCAACTGGCAACGCAAGTTAACGTGTTCGCACCTAGAGGAGGCCTTAGCCTTGATACCGAATCGCCTGTTGTAACCATAGAAAGCTCTGCAAAAGGCCCATTCGGGCGTGCAATGAAGTGTTGAACGCTGGTTGCGTAAACCCCTTTAAAAAAACGGGTTTATAGGGGCGAAGCCCCTATAAATACTAAAGGGGAGAGAGTTTGAGAGGGAGGAACGGCCTCTCAAGATTGCCCGTAGGGCAATGCGAAACGAGGGACTTAGAACCCTCGACAAACCCTTTTTCAGAGCTTTTTATAGGTCTCCGATTGTTTTGGCTTTTATTAGATACTTTACCC